>NZ_JBFBOC010000005.1:0-262895 GCF_040685975.1 Kitasatospora sp. NPDC086791
CCAGGCCGAACTCCTCGCCACCGCCGACGAATCGCTGGTCAAGCTCACCCGCCTGGTCGACAACCTGCTCGACATGAGCCGCCTCCAGGCCGGCGTGCTCACCCTGCACCTCACCGAGACCCACCTGGACGAGATCCTGCCCCGGGCGCTCGACAGCCTCCCCGACCCGTACGCGCCGGTCCAGCCGCTGGACCTGGACACGACGCCGGCGGTCCTCGCCGACCCGCCGCTGCTGGAGCGCGTGCTCGCCAACGTCATCACCAACGCGCTGCGCCACAACGCCCCCGGCGCGCCCGTCCTGGTCACCGGCAGCCACCACGCCGACCAGGTCGAGATCCGGGTGATCGACCGAGGCCCCGGCATCGCCCCCCAGGACCGCAACCGGGTCTTCCTGCCCTTCCAACGCCTCGGCGACACCGACAACACCACCGGCGTCGGCCTCGGCCTCGCCCTCTCCCGCGGCCTCGCCGAGGCCATGGGCGGCAGCCTGGAGGTCGAGGACACCCCCGGCGGCGGCACCACCATGCTGCTCACGCTGCCCGCCGTCACCGCGCACCCCACCACCGAGCCCGCCGCCCCCGGGGAGGAGCCACCGTATGAGTGACATCCTGATCGTCGACGACGAACCGGCGCTGCTGCGCACCTTAAGGATCAACCTCAGCGCCCGGCAGTACGCCGTCCGCACCGCCGCCAGCGGCGGCGAGGCGCTCGACCGCGCCGCGCACTCGCTCCCGGACGCCGTCCTGCTCGACCTCGGCCTGCCCGATCTCGACGGGATGGACGTGCTGCGCGGCCTGCGCACCCACAGCGCGATGCCGATCATCGTGCTCTCCGGCCGGAGCGACGCCGCCGACAAGATCGGCGCCCTCGACGCGGGCGCGGACGACTACCTCACCAAGCCGTTCCTGATGGACGAACTGCTGGCCCGGCTGCGCGCGGTACTGCGTCGCCCGCTGGGCGGCGTCCCGCCGAACAGGCCGGTGATCGGCGAGTACACCGTGGACCTCGCGGCCACCACCGTGAACGGTCCGGCCGGCCCGGTGCGGCTCACCCCGACCGAGTGGCGGATCCTCGCCCTGCTGCTGGCCAACCCCGGCCGGCTGGTGCCCGGGCGGCAGATCCTGCGCGAGGTGTGGGGCCCGGCCCAGGAGGCGCGCGGCAACTACCTGCGGGTCTACCTCGCCGGGCTGCGCCGCAAGCTGGAGCGCGACCCGGCCCGGCCGCGGCACCTGATCACCGAGCCGGGGATCGGGTACCGGTACGTGCCGTAGCGGCGGGCGAGGGCGGCGGGCGGCGCCACGGCCGTCGGCGTCAACGCACCGTCAAGACCGGTCCACGGGACGACAGGAGAGCGTCAAGGCCGGTCGGCGCCGGTGCTCCGTGGGCGTAGCGTCGGTACCGGACCGAGCGGGTCCTGCTCCGTGTGGGGGAGGCCGGGGGCCGCTCGCACCGCCGTCGGACGACGGCCAGCAGGTGGGGGGAGGGGCGCGCGACAACCGTCGCGCGCCCCTTTGATTCCCGGTCTGCTGCGCAGGCCGGCCCCAACGGAGTCAGTCCTCGGCGCTCCCGGACTGCCGGGGCAGCGCCAGCGCCACGGTGTCCGCGAACTCCCGTACCGCGCTGGTCCGGCTGACCACCCGGCCGCTGTGCACCACCAGTCGACTGTGCCCGCCCGCGAGCGCCCCGGCCAGGCTGTCCCCGCGCACCGCCAGCAGCTCCGCCGGGAACCCGGCGTCCACCCGGACCGGCGGCAGCCCGAGCGCCGCCCGGGCCTGGTTCGCCACCGCGTCGTACGCCGCCTCCGGGTCCAGCTCCCCGCCGGCCGCCAGCAGGTACGCCGACTCCAGCGGATCCGCCCGGCCGACCGGGTTGGACGGGTCGCGCAGCGCCCCGCTGCCCGCCGCCAGCGGCACCCGGGCCGCCGCCAACTCCCGTAGCAGGCCCGGTCGCAGGCCCGTCGAGCGGCCCTCCAGGCCGGTGCAGCCGCCGTTCTGCGGCAGGCAGACCACCCGCACCCCGCTGGTCGCCAGCACGGTCGATCCGCCCGGGGCCAGCGCACTGCACGGCCCGAGCGTCACCCGCGGCCGCAGCGGCGCCAAGGCGCCTGCCAGTCGGGCGAGTTGGGCCGCGTCGGCGGCGGTGGTGTGCAGGTCCACCGGGCAGTCCGCCTCCCGGGCGGCCTCCAACAGCAGCTGGACGTACCCGGCCGGGTCCGGGTCCAGCTCCGGGCAGCCGCCCGCCGCCGTGGCGCCCAGCTTGAGCGCCTCGCGCAGCTGCGCCCGGCCGTCCGCGCCGGCCCGGCCGGTGAGCAGCCGGGGCATCGCCACCGCCTGCAGGTCGGCCAGCCCGCGCAGCGCCTGCCGGGCGGTGAGCACCGCCTCCAGCGGGCGCAGCCCGTGCACGTCGCCGATCCGCACGTGGGTGCGCTGGGCGGTGGCGCCGTAACCGAGCGAGGTGAGCGCGGCCTCGGTGATCCGGCGGGTGAGGTCGGCCGGGGTGTCCGGGGGCGGGGCGGGCAGGGCGGCGGAGAAGGCGGTGTCGTAGTGGGCGTGCGCCTCGGCAGGGGCCGGGAGCAGCAGGTAGCCCTTGAGGTCGATCCGGGCGCCGGTGGTGACGGTGGGCGTGCCGGGCAGGGCGGGCATCGGGCCGAGGCTGCCGACGGTGCCGACGGCCTGGATCCGGTCGCCGCTGATCCGGACGTCCACCACCCGCCCGTCGGCCAGCCGGGCGCCGGTGAGCAGCAGGACCGGGCCGTGCCCGAGCGGGTTGGCCGCCGGGCCGGGCCCGTGGTGCGGCCCGTCGGCGGCTGCGCTGTCCATCGCGGGCTCCTTCTCGGGCCGGCCCGTGCGGGCGGCCAGTCGATCCCGATCAATGAGCGTCGAGCCTATGGTGCGCGGGGGCGGGGCGCCGGGAGGCGGGCAATAGTCGTATCGGGTCGGGCCGTGCGTCCCGGGGGACGATCGAACGCCCGGCCTTGGATCGCTCCTGCGTGCACCTCGTCCACCTGCGGTCTTCGCCGCGGGATACGGATTTCACCTCCGGCCGCGAAACGTGTAATCTCTTCCTCGTTCGCCCCTATAGCTCAGTCGGTAGAGCGTCTCCATGGTAAGGAGAAGGTCTGCGGTTCGATTCCGCATGGGGGCTCTGGTGAGAAGCAGTCGGTTTCGGCTGTGCTGCGGATCACTGTGGCGGTGTAGCTCAGTTGGTAGAGCAAGCGGCTCATAATCGCTGTGTCACCGGTTCAAGTCCGGTCACCGCTACCCCGCGTAGTCGGTCGGGAGATCGCACTCCCGGTCGGCTACTCTTGTTGTGTTCTTATTCGTTGTCCAAGGAAGGCACTCCCGTGGCTGCCACCGATGTCCGCCCGAAGATCACGCTGGCCTGCGTGGAGTGCAAGGAGCGGAACTACATCACCAAGAAGAACCGGCGTAACGACCCGGACCGTCTTGAGATGAAGAAGCACTGCCCCCGCTGCAACTCGCACACCGCGCACCGCGAGACCCGCTGACCTCTTCGCAGGGCATCGGGCCTGTGTGAATTCAGGTCTTCGACTCCGGGCCGCATCCCTCACGGGGGGTGCGGCCCGGAGTCATTTCCGCATCCGTCCGCTTCGTCCATCCATCCGTGTTCCGAGGAGCTGCCATGGCGCTCGACCCCTCCTTCATCGGGCGTAGTTACCCGCCCACCGAGCCGTACGAGGTCGGCCGGGAGAAGATCCGCGAGTTCGCGATCGCGATCGGCGACGCCAACCCGGCGTACACCGACGCGGAGGCGGCGAAGGCGCTGGGCCACCCGGACGTGATCGCCCCGCCGACCTTCCCGTTCGTGGTCACCTACCGCGCGGCCGCCCAGGTGGTGGAGGACCCGGAGCTGGGCCTGGACTTCAGCCGGGTCGTGCACGGCGACCAGAAGTTCGGCTACGTCCGCCCGGTGCGGGCCGGGGACCGGCTCTCGGTCGTGGTGACCATCGACAACATCAAGTCGCTGGCGGGCAACGACGTGCTCACCGTGCGCGGCGAGGTGCTGGACGGGACCGGCGAGCAGGTGCTGACGGCGGTCATGACCCTGGTGGCGCGGGCCGCCGACGAGGCGGGGGAGTGAAGACGATGGCGATCAGCTACGACGAGGTCGAGGTCGGCACCGAGCTGCCGGCGCAGTCGTTCCCGGTGACCCGCGCCGCACTGGTGCGCTACGCGGGCGCCTCGGGCGACTTCAACCCGATCCACTGGAACGAGAAGTTCGCCCTGGAGGTCGGCCTGCCGGACGTCATCGCGCACGGCATGTTCACCATGGCCGAGGCGATCCGGGTGGTCACCGACTGGGTCGGCGACCCGGCCGCGGTGGTCGAGTACGGCGTGCGGTTCACCCGTCCGGTGCCGGTGCCGAACGACGGGGTCGGCGCGGTGATCGAGGTCTCGGCCAAGGTCGCCAAGAAGCTGGACGACGGCAAGGTGCAGGTCGACCTGCTGGCCACCACGGGCGGTCAGAAGGTCCTCGGGATGTCCAGGGCGATCGTCCGGCTGGCCTGAGACCGGCGGGACGACCGGGCCTCGGGCGGGCCCTCCCGAGGCCCGGTCGGCCTGAGGCGGGCCGGGCCGCGACCGGGGCCGTACGACGGGATCCCCGGTCGCGGCCGCGGGTCTTGCATAGATAGTGATTGGCCACTAACTTGGAAGTCATGGCGAGGACGAGCATGCGGATGAGCGCGGAGGAGCGGCGCGAGAGCGTCGTCCGTGCCGCGATGATCGAGTTCGCCCGGGGTGGCTACCGGGGCACCTCCACCGAGGCGATCGCCCGTCGGGTGGGCGTCTCGCAGCCGTACCTGTTCCGGCTGTTCCCCGGCAAGCAGGCCATGTTCGAGGCCGCCGCCGAGCGTTGCGTCGAGGAGACCTGGAGGGTCTTCGACGAGGCCTCGGCCGGTCTGACCGGCGAGGCCGCCGCCGAGGCGATGTCCGGGGCGTACCTGGGGCTGGTCGAGGACCGCGACCAGCTCATGATGCAGATGCAGCTCTACGTCTCGGTGTTCGCGGCCAGGGCGGCCGGCGAGGAGGAGATCGGGGAGAGCGCCCGGCGGCTGTGGGAGAGCCTGTTCGAGCGGGTCAGGATCCGGATCGGCGGCGACATGAAGGACGCCACGCACTTCTTCGCGCACGGGATGCTGATCAACACCCTGGTGGCCCTGGGCTTCCCGCCGGAGCACCGGATCTGGGGCGGCTTCGACGAGTGTGACGGGATCGACTAGCCGGGCCGCGCGGTGGTGTCCGTGCGGCCCCTTTTCGGCCCCTGAAAGTTATTGATCAATAACTACCTAGAGAACCTGGGGAAGTCATGACGGAGAAACCGGTCCTCGGCAGGACCGCGATCTGGACCCTGGTGATCGTCAGCGTGGCCAGTTTCATGGCCGCCCTGGACAACCTGGTGGTCACCACCGCACTGCCGTCGATCCGCGCGGACCTCGGCGGCGGGCTGTCCGACCTCGAATGGACGGTCAGCGCCTACACCCTGAGCTTCGCCGTGCTGCTGATGTTCGGGGCGGCCCTCGGCGACCGCTTCGGCCGACGCCGGGTCTTCCTGATCGGCCTGGCGATCTTCACCGCCGGCTCCGCCGGGGCCGCCCTCTCCCCGGAGATCGGCGAGCTGATCGCCGCCCGGGCGGTCCAGGGCGTCGGCGCCGCGGTGATGATGCCGCTCACCCTCACCCTGCTCACCGCCGCCGTGCCCGAGGCCAAGCGGGGCATGGCCTTCGGCATCTGGTCGGGCGTCAGCGGCCTCGCCGTCGCCGCCGGACCGCTGATCGGCGGCTCGCTGACCGAGCACTTCTCCTGGCAGTGGATCTTCTGGGTCAACGTCCCGGTCGGTCTGGTGCTGCTGCCGCTGGCCTTCCTCCGGCTCGGCGAGAGCCGGGGCGCGGACCGGGCCCTGGACGTGCCCGGGACCCTGCTGGTCAGCCTGGGGATGTTCGGCGTGGTGCTCGGCCTGATCCGCGGCAACCCGGACGGCTGGACCAGCCCGTTGGTCCTCGGCTCCCTGATCGCCGGCGCCGTGCTGCTGGCCGCCTTCGTCTGGTTCGAGCAGCGCGTGGCGGCCCACCCGATGCTGCCGATGCGGCTCTTCCGCAGCCGCGCCTTCTCGGCCGTCAACGCCGCCAGCCTGCTGATGTACCTCGGGATGTTCGGCTCGATCTTCCTGATCAGCCAGTACCTCCAGGGCGTCGGCGGCTACAGCCCGCAGGAGGCCGGGCTCCGGATGCTGCCGTGGACCGCGATGCCGCTGCTGATCTCGCCGGTCGCGGGCATCGTCTCCGACCGGATCGGCGGGCGGCCGATCGTGGTCACCGGGCTGGTGCTCCAGGCCGTCGGCCTCGCGCTGTTCGGCCTCGTGGTCGACCCGAACGGCGGGTTCGACTACGCCGCGCAGATCCCCGCCATCGTGATCTGCGGGATCGGCATGTCGCTGTACTTCGGTCCGACCGCCCAGCTGGTGATGGCGAGCGTCCGGTCGCAGGAGCAGGGGATCGCCTCCGGCGCCAACAACGCGCTGCGCGAGGTCGGTGGGGCGCTCGGGGTGGCCTCGCTGGCGGCGGTGTTCTCGGCCCAGGGCGGCTACCAGTCGGGGCAGGCCTTCGCGGACGGGCTGGTGCCCGCGCTGTACGCCGGTGCGGCGGCCGTCGCCGTCGGGGCGCTCGCCGCGGCGCTCATACCGCGCCGGCGCAAGGCCGTGGCGGCCGCGGCCGGGTCGGCCGCCGGGCAGCCGGCCGCGGACCGGGCCGAGGCCGCCCGGACCTGAGCCGGTCCGGACCGGGCGCCGGACCGGGCACGGACCGGGTCCGGAGCGGTGCGGGCGGGTTGCGGGGGAAGGGCGACCGGGGGGCCGCCCTTCCCCCCGTACGCTGGTGGGCGTGCTGGTAGAAAACGACGCCCCCCTCGCCCCGCTGACCACGCTCCGGCTCGGCGGCCCGGCCCGCCGCCTGGTGACCGCCCACACCGACGACGAGGTGATCGCCGCCGTGCGCGAGGCCGACGCGGCCGACGAGCCGCTGCTCGTCCTCGGCGGCGGCTCCAACCTGGTGATCGGCGACGACGGCTTCCCCGGTACGGTGCTGCGGATCGCCACCGCCGGCTTCGCCCTGGACGGCACGGTGCTGGAGCTGGCCGCCGGCGAGGTGTGGTCGGAGGCGGTCACCCGGACGGTGCGCGAGCACGGCCTGGCCGGCGTCGAGTTCCTGGCCGGCATTCCCGGCTCGGCCGGTGCCACCCCGGTGCAGAACGTCGGCGCGTACGGCCAGGAGGTCGCCCAGACGATCACCGAGGTGGTCGCCTACGACCGGGCGGCCGACGAGGTGGTCACGCTCTCGAACGCCGAGTGCGCGTTCTCCTACCGGCACAGCCGGTTCAAGGCCGAGCCGGACCGCTACGTGGTGCTGCGGGTCCGGTTCGCCCTGGCGGACCACGCCGGGCTCTCCAGCCCGGTCAAGTACGCCGAGGTGGCCAAGCACTTCGGCGTCGGGCCGGACGAGCGGGTGCCGCTGGCGGAGGCGTACGAGGCGGTGCTGGGGCTGCGCTCCGGCAAGGGCATGGTGCTGGACCCGGCGGACCACGACACCTGGTCGGCGGGCTCCTTCTTCACCAACCCGGTGCTCACGGCCGCGCAGTACGAGTCCTTCCGCACCCGCCCGGGTGCCGAGAACGCCCCCGCCTACCCGGCCCCGGAGGGCTGCACCAAGACCTCGGCGGCCTGGCTGATCGACAAGGCCGGCTTCGGCAAGGGCTACGGCAGCGGCCCGGCGACCCTCTCCACCAAGCACACCCTGGCGCTCACCAACCGCGGCTCGGCCACCGCCGAGGACCTGCTGGCCCTGGCCCGGGAGATCCGGGACGGGGTCCGCGAGGCCTTCGGGGTGGAGCTGGTGAACGAGCCGGTGATGATCGGCGTCGCGCTCTAGGCGGTCGCGGTCGCCGTCGCCGGTGCCGCCGCGGTCGCCGTCGTGGCAGTGGCGACGGCGGCGTCCGCAGGCGCGACCGCAGGGGCGTGCCCGTTCGCCAGCCAGGCGTCGATGTCCGCCAGCAGCTCCTTCCGGACGGCCTCCGGCGCGACCGAGCCGCGCACCGACTGCCGTGCCAGCTCGGCGAGTTCGGCGTCACTGAAGCCCAGGACGTCCCGGGCCAGGTCGTACTGCGCGGCCAGCCGGCTGCCGAACAGCAGCGGGTCGTCCGCGCCCAGCGCCAGCGGCACCCCGGCGTCGAAGAGCCTGCGCAGCGGCACCTCCTCGGGGCTCTCGTAGACGCCCAGCGAGACGTTGGAGGACGGGCACACCTCACAGGTGACCTGCCGGGCCGCCAGCCGCTCCATCAGCCGCGGGTCCTCGGCGGCCCGCACGCCGTGGCCGATCCGGCCGGCGTCCAGGTCGTCCAGGCAGTCCCGGATCGACTCCGGGCCGGCCAGTTCGCCGCCGTGCGGGGCCGCCAGCAGACCACCCCTGCGGGCGATCGCGAAGGCCCGGTCGAAGTCCCGGGCGAGGCCGCGGCGTTCGTCGTTGGAGAGGCCGAAGCCGACCACCCCGTGGTCGGCGTAGCGGACGGCCAGCCGGGCCAGCGTCCGGGCGTCCATCGGGGACTTCATCCGGTTGGCCGCGACCAGCACCCGGATGCCCACCCCGGTGGCCCGGGCGGCCTGCTCCACCGCGTCCAGGATCAGCTCCAGCGCGGGGATCAGCCCGCCCAGCCGGGGTGCGTACGAGGTCGGGTCGACCTGGATCTCCAGCCAGCGGGAGCCGTCCCGCCGCTCGTCCTGCGCGGTCTCCAGGACCAGCCGGCGGATGTCCGCCTCGTCCCGCAGCACCGAGCGGGCGGTGTCGTAGAGGCGCTGGAAGCGGAACCAGCCGCGCTCGTCGGTGGCCCGCAGTTTCGGCGGCTCGCCCGAGCTGAGCGCCTCCGGCAGCCGGACGCCGTGCTTGTCGGCCAGCTCCAGCAGCGTGGCGGGGCGCATCGAGCCGGTGAAGTGCAGGTGCAGGTGGGCCTTCGGGAGGCCCCTGACGTCTCGCGGGTTCAACTGGCGTTCCATTCACCGATACTGCCGTATGCGACCCCCAAACGGGAACCGCCCTCTTCTCATCCCCCGAAGGGGTGAAAGAGGGCGGTGTGCCGGGTGAATCCCGGGTGTCCGGTCGGCCGCGGGTGTCGGGCCGACCCCGGACGCCCGGTCGGTGCCGGGTGTCAGTCGCGGGCCTCGCCGAGCAGCTTCTGGATCCGGCTGACGCCCTCGACCAGGTCGGCGTCGCCGAGCGCGTAGGAGAGCCGCAGGTAGCCGGGGGTGCCGAAGGCCTCGCCGGGGACGACCGCGACCTCGGCCTCGTCCAGGATCAGGGTCGCCAGCTCGGCGGAGGTCTGCGGGCGGGTGCCGCGGATCTCCTTGCCCAGCAGGCCCTTCACCGACGGGTAGGCGTAGAAGGCGCCCTCGGGCTCGGGGCAGAGGACGCCCTCGATCTCGTTGAGCATCCGCACGATGGTCTTCCGGCGGCGGTCGAAGGCGGTGCGCATCTCGGCGACGGCCTCCAGGTCCCCGGCGACGGCGGCCAGGGCGGCGCGCTGCGCGACGTTGGAGACGTTCGAGGTGGCGTGCGACTGCAGGTTGGTCGCGGCCTTGACGACGTCCTTGGGGGCGATCACCCAGCCCACCCGCCAGCCGGTCATCGCGTAGGTCTTGGCGACGCCGTTGACCACGATGCACTTGTCGGCCAGCTCGGGCAGCAGGGCCGGCAGCGAGGTGAAGGTGGCGTCGCCGTAGACCAGGTGCTCGTAGATCTCGTCGGTGAGCACCCACAGGCCGTGCTCCAGCGCCCAGCGGCCGATCGCCTCGGCCTCGGCCCGGGTGTACACCGCGCCGGTCGGGTTGGACGGCGAGACGAACAGCACCACCTTGGTGTTCTCGGTGCGGGCCGCCTCCAGCTGCTCGACCGAGACCTTGTAGCCGGTGGTCTCGTCGGCCACGACCTCCACCGGGACACCGCCGGCCAGCTGGACCGACTCCGGGTAGGTGGTCCAGTACGGGGCCGGGATGATGACCTCGTCGCCCGGGTCCAGGATCGCCGCGAACGCCTCGTAGATCGCCTGCTTGCCGCCGTTGGTGACCAGCACCTGGGAGGCGTCCACCGCGTAGCCGGAGTCCCGCAGCGTCTTGGCGGCGATCGCGGCCTTCAGCTCGGGCAGGCCGCCCGCCGGGGTGTACCGGTGGTTCTTCGGGTCGCGGCAGGCCTCGACGGCCGCCTCGACGATGTAGTCCGGCGTCGGGAAGTCGGGCTCGCCGGCACCGAAGCCGATGACCGGGCGGCCGGCGGCCTTGAGGGCCTTGGCCTTGGCGTCCACGGCGAGGGTCGCGGACTCGGCGATCGCGCCGATCCGGGCGGACACCCGGCGGTCGGCGGGGCGGATGGACTGGTCGGGCTGCGGGGTGGAAGCGCTCATGCCTGCATCGTCGCAGAACCGGGACGGACCGGGCAGCGCGGTTCCAGTATCCGTACGGTCCCGTCCGCATCGCGGCGTCCGCCGATCCGTCGGTCGGCGCCTCTCCCGACCGGACATCCGTCGGGTGTTCGGGCGTCCCGGAAGAAGAGGTTCGACCAAACACCCCTCGACCACGTACACTCGCTGCTCGACGGCCCGCCGAAAAGACCGAAGCTTTCACCGCTTGTACAAACAGCGGGGGGAGATGCGGTAGGTTGGTCGCCACAGGAGCCGCGAGGCACCGTAGGGCAATAGCTCAATTGGTAGAGCACCGGTCTCCAAAACCGGCGGTTGGGGGTTCGAGTCCCTCTTGCCCTGCTGCTAGATCCGTCGTCAGCCCGTTCGCTCCACAGAGCGAGCGGGCTTGGTGCGGAGATGGCACCGATCAGCACCGCTAAGCCGGCCGGTCGTGCCCCATCGGGTGTGCGGCGAGTCCGGCAGGACCCGGATTCAGGTGAGGACGAGTGACGGAGACCACGGGCTCCACCGCAACGCCTGAGAGCGGCAACCCCGAGGGTGCCGACGGCGCGGCCGAGGCCGCGTCCTCGGAGGGCGGGGAGAAGGCGCTGTCGCGCCGCGACCGCAAGCGGGCCAACCGCTCGGGCGACAAGAAGTCCGGCAAGCGGGCCAAGAAGGGCCTGTTCGCCCGCATCGGGCTGTTCTACCGCCAGATCATCGCCGAGCTGCGCAAGGTCGTCTGGCCCACCCGGGGCGAGCTCACCAACTACACCACCGTCGTGGTCGTGTTCGTCGTCGTCATGATGGCCTTCGTGGCCAGCCTGGACTACGGCTTCTCCAAGCTGAGCCTCTGGATCTTCGGCTGACGCGGCCGACCACCTTCGAAACAGCCTCCCGACCCGGGCCGACCTTCGGCCCGGGTCGAGCTGTCGGCGGAGGTCGTACGCGCCGTTACCGTTGACTCGGTACTGTTGAAGTCTCCGAGGCCTCACCAGGCGCCCGCGCGAGCGGCAGCGTGCCGGGTCCGGTTCCGGAGCGCGCCACCTTCACCATCTCCAGGAAAGAAGCAGCCACCGTGTCTGAGTCCCCCCTGTACGACGCCGACGAGACCGTCCGCGAGGCGGATGTCGCCGCCGAGCTGGACGCGGCCGAGCTGGCTGACGACACCGAGTCCGCCGAGCAGGTCGTCGACGCCGCGGACAGCGACGAGGACGAGGTCGAGGCGTACGACGAGGCCGAGGCGGGCGAGCCCGCCGAGGAGGCCGCGCTGCACGTGGAGAGCGACGTCGAGGCCGCCGCCGAGGAGACCGAGGTCGAGGAGGCCGAGGAGGTCGAGGCCGAGGCCGCCGAGGAGGTCGAGGTCGAGGAGGTCGACCCGGTCGCCAAGTTCCGCGAGGACCTGCGCTTCATGCCGGGCGAGTGGTACGTGATCCACACCTATGCCGGCTACGAGAACCGGGTGAAGCAGAACCTGGAGCAGCGCGCCGTCTCGCTGAACGTCGAGGAGTACATCTTCCAGGCCGAGGTGCCGCAGGAGGAGGTCGTCCAGATCAAGAACGGCGACCGCAAGACCATCCGCCAGAACAAGCTCCCCGGCTACGTCCTGGTGCGCATGGACCTCACCCCGGAGTCCTGGGGCGTCGTGCGCAACACCCCCGGTGTCACCGGCTTCGTCGGCAACGCCTACGACCCGTACCCGCTGACCCTGGACGAGGTCGTCAAGATGCTCGCCCCCGACGTCGAGCGCCAGGCGGCCAAGGAGGCCGGCAAGCCCTCGCCGATCAAGCCGAGCGAGATCCAGGTGCTGGACTTCGAGGTCGGCGACTCGGTCACCGTCACCGACGGTCCGTTCGCGACCCTGCAGGCGACCATCAACGAGATCAACCCCGACTCGAAGAAGGTCAAGGGCCTGGTCGAGATCTTCGGCCGGGAGACCCCGGTCGAGCTCTCCTTCGACCAGATCCAGAAGAACTAGTCATACGGTCTTCGGATCCGGGGTGGGGCCGAGGGCCCTGCCCCGGATCCGTTTTGGTCCAGCGGCGCGAACGCGTTAGCCTGGTCCGATGTGTGTGCTGGCGGCCGGGTGTCGCCCCGGTTCCGCACGCACCAGCAATCACCTCTCGGAAGGACCCGGAGAGACATGCCTCCCAAGAAGAAGAAGGTCACGGGGCTTATCAAGCTCCAGATCAACGCCGGTGCGGCCAACCCGGCGCCGCCGGTCGGCCCCGCGCTGGGCCAGCACGGCGTCAACATCATGGAGTTCTGCAAGGCCTACAACGCTGCGACCGAGTCGCAGCGCGGCATGATCGTGCCGGTGGAGATCACGGTCTACGAGGACCGTTCCTTCACCTTCGTCACGAAGACGCCGCCGGCCGCGCGCCTCATCCTGAAGGCCGCCGGTATCGAGAAGGGCTCCAGCGAGCCGCACAAGACCAAGGTCGCCAAGCTCACCAGCGCCCAGGTCCGCGACATCGCCACCACGAAGATGCCCGACCTGAACGCCAACGACCTGGACGCCGCGGAGAAGATCATCGCCGGCACCGCCCGGTCGATGGGCATCACCATCGAGGGCTGATCACCTTCTCGTCCCTGTGGTAGGGCCTGCGCAGGCCCGTGAATACCACAACTCCAATCACCATTCAGGAGCAGCAGTGAAGCGCAGCAAGGCTCTGAAGGCCGCGGACGCCAAGGTCGACCGCGAGCGCCTTTACGCCCCCCTCGAGGCCGTCCGCCTCGCCAAGGCGACCAGCACCACCAAGTTCGACGGCACCGTCGAGGTCGCCATGCGTCTGGGCGTCGACCCGCGCAAGGCCGACCAGATGGTCCGCAGCACCGTGATCCTCCCGCACGGCACCGGTAAGACCGCTCGGGTCCTGGTCTTCGCGACCGGCGAGCGTGCCGAGGCCGCGCGTGCTGCGGGTGCCGACATCGTCGGTGCCGACGAGCTGATCGACGAGGTCGCGAAGGGCAAGCTGGACTTCGACGCCGTCGTCGCCACCCCGGACCTCATGGGCAAGGTCGGCCGCCTCGGCCGCGTGCTCGGTCCCCGTGGTCTGATGCCGAACCCGAAGACCGGCACCGTGACCCCGGACGTCGCCAAGGCTGTCAACGACATCAAGGGCGGCAAGATCGAGTTCCGCGTCGACAAGCACTCGAACCTGCACTTCATCATCGGTAAGGCCTCCTTCACCGACGAGCAGCTGGTCGAGAACTACGCCGCCGCGCTGGACGAGGTGCTCCGCGCCAAGCCGTCCGCCGCCAAGGGCCGCTACATCAAGAAGACCGCGTTCTCGACCACCATGGGCCCCGGCATCCAGGTGGACCCGAACCGCACCCGCAACCTCCTCGTCGAGGAGGACCCGGCCGCGGTCTGAGCCCCAGCGCTCTAGAGCAGTCCGTACGGCGGGCCCGTACCCCCTTCGCCGGGGGTGCGGGCCCGCCGTCGTTCCCCGGGCGGGTCCGTGCTCCGGAGCGCGGCCGCAGGACCGGGACCTGCCCGGATGGGAACAGGTGCCCGAGTAGTCGTACGCTCTGCCGGTCAGCATGTGGAGTACCCGTGACCGACGGAGTGTGCCGTGCCGCCCGCCCCCCGCTCCGCCGCCCTGGTGGCGGCCCTGCTGCTGCTCGGTGCCAGTGCCGGCTGCAGCCTGCTGGCCGCCCCGGCCGGCCGCACCCCCGGCTCCCCGGCGGCCGTACCGCCCAAGCAGGTGGTGCTCTCGGCCGCGCAGGCGCTGGACGACGTGGGCGGCGCCCGGATCGAGGTGGTGCGGGAGGGCCCGGCCGGCCGGCGCACCGCGAGCGGCACGCTGGTCTGGGGGCCCCGGGACGAGGCCGCGCTGACCGTCACCGACGAGGCGGGCTCCGGGCAGCTGGCGATGAAGGACGGTGCGATCGACCTGACCTACCAGGGCGGCGCGGCCAAGCACGCCGAGCGGGCCACCGCCGAGTCGCTGGACCCGACGGCCGGCCCCGATCCGGACGGCTACGCGGGCGGCTGGACGACCGCGCTGGTCACCGCCCCCGGCAGCCGCGCGTACGCGATCGCACAGAACGTCACGCTCGGCTCGCTCGGCGCCGAACAGCTGGCCGGGACGACCGTGGCGCACTACCAGGGCTCCGCGCCGGTGGACGGGTTCGTCGGCGCGGACCGGGAGTCGAGCCCGCAGCGGCGCGCCGCGACGATCGACTGGTACCGGCAGCGCGGGGTGACGGCGATCGCCTTCGACGTCTGGGTGGGGCCCGGCGAGCGGCTGCTCAGGCTGCGGGAGACGGTCCGGGGGAGCGACGGAACCACCGTGACCACCACGGACGTCCCATCCTCCGGCACGGGGGACGCGGTGCCCGCCGCGGGAGGCTGACCGGAGGCCGGACATTCGGGGCGTGGCGGATCCGACGATCCGTTAGAGTCCGGCTGGGCAAGACCCGGGAAGGGCCGACGAGCGGCTCTTCCGTGGAGCTGTTTCGGATCTCACGGGGGTACTCTCATGCGCGCTGTGCGCCTCGCCTCGGCCGTCGCGACGACGGCCGTCCTGCTCGGTGCGGTCACCGCCTGCAGCAGCGGCAACGACGCCGAGAGCGGTGACGCCAAGGGGGGCGACCCGATCGCGGCGGCGCTGACCGGGGACCCGAAGGCGGCGCTGGCCGCCTCCGCGCTGGTCATGCAGAAGGCCGGCAACGGCAAGGTCACCATGGTCAGCCCGAACGACAGCAAGGGCGGCGGCACCGGCGACGCCGACTGGAAGGACCCGGCCAAGGCCGCGGTGGACCTGGTCGGCGACATGGAGGGCAAGAAGCTCAGGATCCGGGTGATCGGGCCGGACGCCTACCTCGGCGGGGACGACGCGGCCGCGGCCCTGGGCGGCAAGCACTGGGTCAAGCTGCCCGCCGGCGACCAGGCCGGTGACGGCTTCCGGGCGGCCGGCCAGCTGCTGAACCCGGTCGTCCCGCTCACCGTCGCGGCCCAGAGCGGAAAGCTCTCCAAGGTCGGCCAGGAGAGCCTGGACGGCGCCCAGACCACCCACCTGCGGGCGGTCGAGGAGACCTCCGTCCTGGTGGCCGGGATGTCGGCGCTCCCCGAGGACCAGCGCAAGATCGTCCAGAAGACGCTGGAGCAGGACGGCAAGACCCTCACCTTCGACTTCTGGCTGAACGGCAAGCAGGAACTCGTCCAGTACCAGGAGTACGGCGACACCAACGGCGCGAAGCAGGCCGTCACCGTCAAGTACTCGGGCCTCGGCAAGGCCGCCGCGATCACGGCGCCCGCCGCCACCGACCTCGGCAGCGAGGCGGACCTGCTCAAGCTGCTCGGCTGATCCGGCGCCGGCTCGGCTCCGCTCCGGCGCTGGTCCGGCTCCGGCTCCGGCTCCGACCCGACGGGTCGGCGGCGGCCCGCCGTTCCGCGTCCCGATTCGGCCGACCGGTGGATCCGGCCGGGCCCGCGCGACCCGACCGGGGGGGCCGCCACCGGGCGGGCCGGGGACGGGTGGCATGGTGGCCGGACGAGGACGGCCGCCGGACGGGGCCGGGCGAGGAAGGGAACGGACGTGGCGGGACGGCGGCGGTTGGCGGCAGTGGCCGTCGTCGCCCTGCTGGCGAGCGGGCTGAGCGGCTGCGGCGGGAGCGACGACGCGCCCGCCACGCCGTCCGGCAGCCCGACCCCGACCAGCGCCGCGCCGACCGGCGCCGTCCCGACCGGGCCGGCCAAACCGACCGACCGCTCCCCGCACGGGGTGCTGCTCTCCGCCCAGCTGGCCATGCAGACCGCCCGCCGCGCCAAGGTCAGCTACCGGCTCGGCGCGGACGCCGGGTCCGGCCCGCTCTTCTGGCAGCCCAAGACGGCGCTGCAGATCAAGCGCTCCACCCCGGCCGACGCCGAGCAGCTGATCATCGTGGACACCGTCGCCTACCAGGGCGGCGACGCCGCCACCGCGGCCCGGCAGGGCGGCAGGCACTGGGAGCGCTTCACCGTCCCGCCCGCCCCGGACGGCCACAAGGAGATCCCCTACGCCGGTCTGGTCGACCTGCTGAACCCGGTCGAGGCGCTGGCCGCGGCCACCGCCGACGGGGCGGACCCGGCCTTCGTCGGCGAGGAGAAGTCCGAGGAATCGACCGTCGAGCACTACCGGGTCACCACCACCGCCGAGAAGTACGCGGCCGCCCAGACCCAGCTGACCCAGGCCCGGCGGGACGGCCTGCGGGCCGCGCTCGCGCCCGGTGGCTCGCTCTCGCTCACCCTGGACCTCTGGCTCAACGACAAGGACCAGCTGGTCCGGCTCCAGCGCACCGGCACCGGGGACAGCGGCCGGGCGGACGACTCGGTGCTCTACACCGACCTCGCCGGGGCGCTGCTCTCGGCGCAGGCGCCGGCCGAGGCGGACACCGCGGACACCGGCGTCCGGACGGTCTCCCCGCTGGCCCGCTGAGCCGGCGGTCGGGTCCGGCCGACCCGGTTCCGGGGCCGCTCCGCCGCCTCGCCGGGGCCGCTCCCGGTTGCTCCGTCCGGGGGCGATTTGCACCCGGGGAACGCCTCCGGCTACTCTGGCCGAAGCCAAAGACCGCTGGTTGTCGCCGTGCGCCCGAGAGGGAGCCGGTGGCCGAAGGATCTGCGACTCGTCGCAGGCAGCCCGCGCAGGTGCGTCTGGAGCTTCGACTTCCGGGTCCCGCGTTCGCGTGGAGGTCCGTCGAGGTCGTTCCGAGCCCCGTGCCCCTGCGCACCGGGGCTCGTTGCATTTGTGCAGGAGCTTTCCTTCCGTCCGGTCGGTCCGCGGCGACATTGGTCGACTTTCGCGGTCGGCCGGACTTCGACATCACGGAAGGAGGCGTAAGCCTATGGCCAGGCCCGACAAGGCTGCTGCCGTCGCCGAGATCACGGACAAGTTCCGCGGCTCCTCCGCGGCGCTGCTGACCGAGTACCGCGGTCTCTCGGTGAAGCAGGTCAAGACCCTGCGTCGCTCGCTCGGCGACAACGCCGAGTACGCCGTGGTGAAGAACACGCTGACCAAGATCGCGGCCAATGAGGTCGGGATCACGGAGCTCGACGACCTGTTCAACGGTCCGACGGCTGTCGCCTTCGTCACCGGTGACCCGGTGGAGTCGGCGAAGGCTCTGCGTGACTTCGCCAAGGAGAACCCCGCTCTCATCATCAAGGGCGGTGTCCTTGACGGTAAGGCGCTGTCCGCCGATGAGATCAAGAAGCTCGCGGACCTCGAGTCCCGCGAGGTGCTGCTCGCCAAGCTGGCGGGTGCCCTGAAGGCCAAGCAGTCCCAGGCTGCCGCGCTCTTCCAGGCCCTGCCGTCGAAGCTCGTCCGCACTGTGGACGCGCTGCGCGACAAGGTCGAGCAGGGCGGTGCCGGTACGCCGGCTCCCGCCGCCGAGGACGCCGCCGCCGAGTAATCGGCAGGCTCACGCCTCGCTGCGGGCCCGTGCCCGCCCAACCCGTACATCCGGCACCACCTGCCGATTTAGTGGAAGGACGCCATCATGGCGAAGCTGACCCAGGACGAGCTGCTCGCGCAGTTCGAGGAGCTCACCCTCATCGAGCTCGCCGCCTTCGTGAAGGCCTTCGAGGAGAAGTTCGACGTCACCGCCGCCGCGCCGGTCGCCGTCGCCGCCGCCGGTGTTGCCGGCCCGGCCGCCGAGGCCGCTGAGGAGCAGGACGAGTTCGACGTCATCCTCGAGGGTGCCGGCGACAAGAAGATCCAGGTCATCAAGGAGGTGCGCACCCTGACCTCCCTCGGCCTGAAGGAGGCCAAGGACCTCGTTGACACCGCTGGTGCCAAGGTCCTGGAGAAGGTTGCCAAGGACGTTGCCGAGAAGGCCAAGGCTGCCCTCGAGGGTGCCGGCGCCAAGGTCACCGTCAAGTGATCTTGCGCCCCCTCTGAGGGGGCGTGCGGCCGGGCCGATCACCCTTGCGGGTGGTCGGCCCGGCCTTTTCGCGTTTCCGGGCCGGGCCGGCCCCCGGGAGTCCGTTCCGCCGTCCGGAGTGACGCGCTCCACCGGTGTGGCCGATCGCGCACTCGGCACCGTCGGTGGCGAGGGGTATGGTGATCACCGTCGTCGGACGGCCCCCACCACGGCTTCTGTAACGCCGGAGGGGTCCGGACCGATGCACGGGGTGAGGCCCGCGCCGTCGGCGGGCCCTTGACGAACCCGGCGCGGCGCGCGATTCTCGAGGCGCGAGTCCGCCCGGTTGGTCCGCTGCTGGATGCATAACCAGTGGCCCGGCGGGAAATGACTCCACGTGAGTTAGAGCAGTACCCGGTGGGCGTCCGCGCTCGCCGGCTACCGGGAGGAGTCTCCGATTCGGTCTCCGAATCAGAGCTGGACAGCAGTGTGGCCTTTGGCTACACTGTCCCTTTGCGCTGCCTGTTAGCTTCTCCGTGACTCGTCGCCCGGAGTTTGCGTTGCCCTGAAGGGGTCTGGCATCGCCTCCGCAAAGCGGCTCTGACCTGGGGTTTCGACCCCGGCGGAAACCGGTGGCGATGGAGGCGGGACCAAGCCCACGAAGGCCCGGCTGGTACGCGCGTAGTGAGCTCCGAGCCCTCGGAAGGACCCCCCTCTTGGCCGCGCCGCGCAACGCCTCGAACAATTCCGCCGCATCCACCGCCCCGCTCCGCGTCTCGTTCGCGAAGATCAAGGAGCCCCTCGAGGTCCCGAACCTCCTGGCCCTGCAGACCGAGAGCTTTGACTGGCTGCTCGGCAACGCGGCCTGGAAGTCCCGGGTCGAGGCGGCCCTGGAGAGTGGTCAGGACGTCCCCACCAAGTCCGGTCTGGAGGAGATCTTCGAGGAGATCTCCCCGATCGAGGACTTCAGCGGGTCGATGTCCCTGACCTTCCGCGACCACCGTTTCGAGCCGCCGAAGAACTCCATTGACGAGTGCAAGGACCGCGACTTCACGTTCGCGGCCCCGCTCTTCGTCACGGCCGAGTTCACCAACAACGAGACCGGTGAGATCAAGTCTCAGACGGTCTTCATGGGCGACTTCCCGCTCATGACCCACAAGGGCACGTTCGTGATCAACGGCACCGAGCGTGTCGTCGTCTCGCAGCTGGTCCGCTCCCCGGGTGTGTACTTCGACTCCACCCTGGACAAGGTGTCCGACAAGGACATCTACTCCTGCAAGGTCATCCCCTCGCGTGGTGCCTGGCTGGAGATGGAGATCGACAAGCGCGACATGGTCGGCGTCCGCATCGACCGCAAGCGCAAGCAGTCCGTCACCGTGCTGCTCAAGGCGCTCGGCTGGACCAACGAGATGATTCTCGAGGAGTTCGGCGAGTACGAGTCGATGCGCGCCACCCTGGAGAAGGACCACACCCAGGGCCAGGACGACGCGCTGCTGGACATCTACCGCAAGCTGCGTCCGGGCGAGCCGCCGACGCGTGAGGCCGCGCAGACGCTGCTCGAGAACCTCTACTTCAACCCGAAGCGCTACGACCTCGCGAAGGTCGGCCGCTACAAGGTCAACCGGAAGCTGGGCAACGCCGAGTCGCTGGACTCCGGCGTGCTCACCGAGCCCGACATCATCGGTGCGATCAAGTACCTGGTGAAGCTGCACGCGGGCGAGACCGAGTGGCGTGACGGCGAGGGCCGCGACATCGTGGTCGAGGTCGACGACATCGACCACTTCGGCAACCGTCGCCTGCGCAACGTCGGCGAGCTCATCCAGAACCAGGTCCGTACGGGTCTCGCCCGCATGGAGCGCGTCGTGCGCGAGCGCATGACCACCCAGGACGTCGAGGCGATCACGCCGCAGACCCTGATCAACATCCGGCCGGTCGTCGCCTCCATCAAGGAGTTCTTCGGCACCAGCCAGCTGTCGCAGTTCATGGACCAGACGAACCCGCTGTCGGGCCTGACCCACAAGCGTCGTCTGTCCGCGCTCGGCCCCGGCGGTCTCTCCCGTGAGCGCGCCGGCTTCGAGGTCCGTGACGTGCACCCCTCGCACTACGGCCGCATGTGTCCGATCGAGACCCCCGAAGGCCCGAACATCGGTCTGATCGGGTCGCTGGCCTCGTACGGCCGGGTCAACGCCTTCGGCTTCATCGAGACCCCGTACCGCAAGGTCGTCGACGGTGTGGTCACCGAGCAGGTGGACTACCTGACCGCCGACGAGGAGGACCGCTACGTCATCGCGCAGGCCAACGCCCCGCTGACGGCGGAGCTGACCTTCGCCGAGCCGCGCGTCCTGGTCCGCCGCCGTGGCGGCGAGATCGACTACATCCCGGGCTCCGAGATCGACTACATGGACGTCTCGCCGCGCCAGATGGTGTCGGTCGCGACCGCCATGATCCCGTTCCTCGAGCACGACGACGCCAACCGCGCGCTCATGGGCTCGAACATGATGCGCCAGGCGGTGCCGCTGCTGAAGAGCGAGGCCCCGCTGGTCGGCACCGGCATGGAGTACCGCTGCGCCGTCGACGCCGCCGACGTCATCACCGCCGAGAAGGCCGGTGTCGTCCAGGAGGTCTCGGCCGACTACGTCACCGTGGCCAACGACGACGGCACGTACACCACGTACCGCGCCGCCAAGTTCACCCGCTCCAACCAGGGCACCGCCTTCAACCAGAAGGTGCTCGTGGACGAGGGCGCCCGGGTCGAGGTCAACCAGGTGCTGGCCGACGGCCCCTGCACCGACGAGGGCGAGATGGCCCTCGGCAAGAACCTGCTCGTGGCGTTCATGTCGTGGGAGGGTCACAACTACGAGGACGCGATCATCCTGTCGCAGCGCCTCGTGCAGGACGACGTCCTCTCCTCGATCCACATCGAGGAGCACGAGGTCGACGCCCGTGACACCAAGCTCGGCCCCGAGGAGATCACCCGGGACATCCCGAACGTCTCCGAGGAGGTCCTCGCCGACCTCGACGAGCGCGGCATCATCCGCATCGGCGCCGACGTCGTCACCGGCGACATCCTGGTCGGCAAGGTCACCCCGAAGGGCGAGACCGAGCTGACCCCCGAGGAGCGCCTGCTCCGCGCGATCTTCGGCGAGAAGGCCCGTGAGGTCCGCGACACCTCGCTCAAGGTCCCGCACGGTGAGTCCGGCAAGGTCATCGGCGTCCGCGTCTTCGACCGCGAAGAGGGCGACGAGCTCCCGCCGGGCGTGAACCAGCTGGTCCGCGTCTACGTGGCCCAGAAGCGCAAGATCACCAACGGTGACAAGCTCGCCGGCCGTCACGGCAACAAGGGCGTCATCTCGAAGATCCTGCCGGTCGAGGACATGCCGTTCCTGGAGGACGGCACCCCGGTCGACATCATCCTCAACCCGCTGGGTGTCCCGTCCCGAATGAACCCGGGACAGGTCCTGGAGATCCACCTCGGGTGGCTCGCCAAGCAGGGCTGGGACGTCTCCGGCCTCGCCGACGAGTGGGCCCAGCGCCTGCAGGCGATCGGCGCCGACCAGGTCGACGGTGGCACCAACCTCGCCACCCCGGTCTTCGACGGCGCCCGCGAGGACGAGATCACCGGCCTGCTGGACAACACCACCCTCACCCGTGACGGTGAGCGCCTGGTGAACTCCACCGGCAAGGCCCGGCTGTTCGACGGCCGCTCCGGCGAGCCGTTCCCGATGCCGGTCTCGGTCGGCTACATGTACATCCTCAAGCTGCACCACCTGGTCGACGACAAGCTGCACGCCCGTTCGACCGGTCCGTACTCGATGATCACCCAGCAGCCGCTCGGTGGTAAGGCGCAGTTCGGTGGTCAGCGCTTCGGTGAGATGGAGGTGTGGGCCCTTGAGGCGTACGGCGCGGCCTACGCGCTGCAGGAGCTGCTCACCATCAAGTCCGACGACGTGCTCGGCCGCGTGAAGGTCTACGAGGCCATCGTCAAGGGCGAGAACATCCCCGAGCCCGGCATTCCCGAGTCCTTCAAGGTCCTCATCAAGGAAATGCAGTCGCTCTGCCTCAACGTGGAGGTGCTGTCCTCGGACGGCCAGTCCATCGAGATGCGGGACTCCGACGAGGACGTGTTCCGCGCCGCCGAGGAGCTCGGCATCGACCTGTCCCGGCGCGAGCCGAGCAGCGTCGAAGAGGTCTGACGGAGGCCGGGCCGGCCGCACGACCGCGGCCGGCCCGCCCCCAGGCCCCCCTCAGACCACATGAACGACTCTCGACTTACGAAAGAGGGCTTGACGACCAGTGCTTGACGTCAACTTCTTCGACGAGCTCCGCATCGGCCTGGCCACCGCCGACGACATCCGCCAGTGGTCGCACGGCGAGGTCAAGAAGCCGGAGACCATCAACTACCGCACCCTGAAGCCGGAAAAGGACGGGCTCTTCTGCGAGAAGATCTTCGGCCCCACCCGGGACTGGGAGTGCTACTGCGGCAAGTACAAGCGCGTCCGCTTCAAGGGCATCATCTGTGAGCGCTGCGGCGTCGAGGTGACCCGCGCCAAGGTGCGCCGCGAGCGGATGGGCCACATCGAGCTGGCCGCCCCGGTCACCCACATCTGGTACTTCAAGGGTGTCCCGTCCCGCCTGGGCTACCTGCTGGACCTGGCGCCGAAGGACCTCGAGAAGGTCATCTACTTCGCCGCCTACATGATCACCTGGGTCGACGACGAGCGCCGCCAGCGCGACCTCCCGTCGCTGGAGGCGCACGTCTCGGTCGAGCGTCAGCAGATCGAGAACCGCCGCGACTCCGACCTCGAAGGCCGCGCCAAGAAGGCCGAGACCGACCTGGCCGAGCTGGAGGCCGAGGGCGCCAAGGCCGACGTGCGCCGCAAGGTGCGCGAGGGTGCCGAGCGCGAGATGAAGCAGCTGCGCGACCGCGCGCAGCGCGAGCTCGACCGCCTCGACGAGGTGTGGGCCCGCTTCAAGAACCTCAAGGTCCAGGACCTGGAGGGCGACGAGCTGCTCTACCGCGAGCTGCGCGACCGCTTCGGCACCTACTTCTCGGGCTCGATGGGCGCGGCGGCCCTCAAGGACCGCCTGGAGAACTTCGACCTGGCGGAGGAGTCCGAGCGCCTGCGCGAGATCATCCGCACCGGCAAGGGCCAGAAGAAGACCCGTGCGCTGAAGCGCCTCAAGGTCGTCTCCGCGTTCCTGCAGACCACCAACAAGCCCAACGGCATGGTGCTGGACTGCGTCCCGGTCATCCCGCCGGACCTGCGTCCGATGGTGCAGCTGGACGGTGGCCGCTTCGCGACCTCCGACCTGAACGACCTGTACCGCCGCGTGATCAACCGCAACAACCGCCTGAAGCGCCTGCTCGACCTCGGTGCCCCCGAGATCATCGTGAACAACGAGAAGCGCATGCTCCAGGAGGCCGTCGACGCGCTGTTCGACAACGGCCGCCGCGGCCGTCCGGTCACCGGCCCGGGCAACCGCCCGCTGAAGTCCCTCAGCGACATGCTGAAGGGCAAGCAGGGTCGTTTCCGTCAGAACCTGCTCGGCAAGCGAGTCGACTACTCGGCCCGTTCGGTCATCGTCGTCGGCCCGCAGCTCAAGCTGCACCAGTGCGGTCTGCCGAAGGCCATGGCGCTGGAGCTCTTCAAGCCGTTCGTGATGAAGCGCCTGGTCGACCTGAACCACGCGCAGAACATCAAGTCGGCCAAGCGCATGGTCGAGCGTGCCCGCCCGGTCGTGTGGGACGTGCTCGAAGAGGTCATCGCCGAGCACCCGGTCCTGCTGAACCGTGCGCCCACCCTGCACCGCCTCGGCATCCAGGCCTTCGAGCCGCAGCTGGTCGAGGGCAAGGCCATCCAGATCCACCCGCTCGTCTGCACCGCGTTCAACGCGGACTTCGACGGTGACCAGATGGCCGTCCACCTGCCGCTCTCCGCGGAGGCGCAGGCCGAGGCCCGCATCCTGATGCTGTCCTCGAACAACATCCTGAAGCCGGCCGACGGTCGCCCCGTCACCATGCCGACCCAGGACATGGTGCTCGGTCTGTTCTTCCTCACCTCGGACCGCGAGAACGTGAAGGGCGCCGGCCGCACCTTCTCGTCGACCGCCGAGGCGATCATGGCCTTCGACGCCCGCGACCTGGACGTCCAGGCCCCGATCGAGCTGCGCCTGCCGGCCGGCACCGTCCCGCCGCGCGGCTGGGCCGCTCCGGTGGACGAGGACGGCCAGCCGGGCTGGTACGAGGGCGAGCCCTTCCGCCTGACCACCACCCTGGGCCGCGCGCTCTTCAACGAGCTGCTGCCCGAGGACTACCCGTTCGTCGACTACGAGGTGGGCAAGAAGCAGCTCTCCGCGATCGTCAACGACCTGGCGGAGCGCTACCCCAAGGTCGTCGTCGCGGCGACCCTGGACAACCTGAAGGCGGCCGGTTTCCACTGGTCGACCCGTTCGGGTGTCACCGTCTCGATCTCGGACGTCATCGTCCCGCCGAGCAAGCCCCAGATCCTGGAGGGCTTCGAGGCGAAGGCGGAGAAGGTCCAGAAGCAGTACGAGCGCGGTCTGATCACCAACGACGAGCGCAAGCAGGAGCTCGTCGGCATCTGGACCCAGGCCACCAACGAGGTCGCGGACGCCATGGCCGCGAACTTCCCGAAGACGAACCCCATCTTCATGATGGTCGACTCGGGTGCTCGTGGAAACATGATGCAGATGCGCCAGATCGCCGGTATGCGTGGTCTGGTGTCGAACGCCAAGAACGAGACCATCCCGCGACCCATCAAGGCGTCGTTCCGTGAGGGTCTCACCGTGCTGGAGTACTTCATCTCCACCCACGGTGCCCGTAAGGGTCTGGCCGACACCGCCCTCCGTACCGCCGACTCCGGCTACCTCACCCGTCGTCTGGTCGACGTCTCCCAGGACGTCATCATCCGCGAGGAGGACTGCGGCACCGAGCGCGGCCTGAAGCTGGCGATCGGCTCCGTGGGTGCGGACGGCGTGCTGCGCAAGGCCGACGACGTCGAGACCAGCGTGTACGCCCGCATGCTCGCCGAAGACATCACCATCGACGGCAAGCTGCTGGCCACCGCGAACACCGACCTCGGTGACGTGCTGATCGACGAGCTGATCCGCCACGGCATCGGCGAGGTCAAGA
The DNA here is from genome assembly GCF_040685975.1 of Kitasatospora sp. NPDC086791. NCBI lineage: Bacteria > Bacillati > Actinomycetota > Actinomycetes > Kitasatosporales > Streptomycetaceae > Kitasatospora > Kitasatospora sp. NPDC086791. Next base: position 25,453 of record NZ_JBFBOC010000005.1, read on the forward strand.
CCCGCTCGATCCTGACCTGTGAGTCGGCCGTCGGCACCTGCGCCATGTGCTACGGGCGCTCGCTGGCCACCGGCAAGCTGGTCGACATCGGTGAGGCGGTCGGCATCATCGCCGCCCAGTCCATCGGTGAGCCCGGTACCCAGCTGACGATGCGTACCTTCCACACCGGTGGTGTGGCCGGTGACGACATCACCCAGGGTCTGCCGCGTGTCGTCGAGCTCTTCGAGGCCCGTACCCCCAAGGGTGTGGCCCCGATCTCGGAGGCCACCGGCCGGGCGCGGATCGAGGACACCGAGAAGACCCGCAAGATCGTCATCACCCCGGACGACGGCAGCGACGAGATCGCCTACCCGGTCTCCAAGCGTGTGAAGCTGCTGGTCAGCGAGGGCGAGGCGGTCGAGGTCGGCCAGAAGCTGACCATGGGTGCCACCAACCCGCACGACGTCCTGCGCATCATGGGCCAGCGTGCCGTCCAGGTCCACCTGGTCGCCGAGGTCCAGAAGGTCTACAACTCGCAGGGTGTGTCGATCCACGACAAGCACATCGAGATCATCATCCGGCAGATGCTGCGCCGCGTGACGATCATCGAGTCGGGCGACGCCGAGCTGCTCCCGGGCGAGCTCGTCGAGCGCGGCCGCTTCGAGACCGAGAACCGTCGTGTGGTCGCCGAGGGCGGTCACCCCGCCTCCGGCCGTCCGCAGCTGATGGGTATCACCAAGGCCTCGCTGGCCACCGAGTCCTGGCTGTCGGCCGCCTCCTTCCAGGAGACGACCCGGGTCCTCACCGACGCGGCGATCCACGCCAAGTCGGACCCGCTGCTGGGCCTCAAGGAGAACGTCATCCTCGGTAAGCTCATCCCGGCCGGTACGGGTCTGCCCCGCTACCGCAACATCCGGGTCGAGCCGACCGAGGAGGCCAAGGCCGCGATGTACTCGGCCGTCGGCTACGACGACTACGACCTGTCGCCCTTCGGCGCCGGCTCCGGCCAGGCGGTTCCGCTGGACGACTACGACTACGGCCCGTACACCGGCTGAGTCTCCCCCCGTGCCCGTCATCGGGCAGGAGGGGCCAGGTCACCGATCGCAGGGCGGTCACCCCACACGGGGTGGCCGCCCTGCGGCGTTCCCGGGCGGCGGCGTGGCCGGGCCGCAGGGATGCAGGGATGCGGGCGCGGGGGCGCGGGGGGCCGGGCGGGCTCACCCGTGCGGGGGAGGGGCGGGAACCGCTCCGGGGAGGGAGGCGGGGAGGGCGTGGGTGGAGCAGGGTTCTCGGCGTCGGGTTGACGGACTTTCGAAGGGGGCCGGGGATGAAGCGGGTGCTGGGCGCGATGGCGATCACGGCGGGGGTGCTGGTCGGGATGTCGGGCTGTCTGCCGATCGGGGAGGACCAGGAGCACCGGACGGTGGGCTACGGCGTGGCGGAGCCGGTCAGGGAGCTGGTGGTCGAGGGGGAGAACGGCGGTGTGGTGGTGACCGGCGGCGGTGACGCCGTGCACGTGGTCGAGAACCAGAACTACCGGGGGGACGCGCCGAGGAGCACGCACGAGGTGAAGGACGGCGTGCTCCGGCTGACGTACGACTGCGACCACTGCGGCATCGGGTACACCGTGCAGGTGCCGGCCGGGACCAAGGTGCGGGTGAAGGAGGCCAACGGCGGCGTCAGGCTGACCGGGCTGGCCGCCGAGGTGGAGGCCGAGGTCGGGAACGGCGGGGTCGAGGCGAGCGGGCTGACCTCCCCGCAGGCGAAGCTGACCGCGGTGAACGGCGGGGTGCGGGCCGACTTCGCGGCCGCGCCGTCGACGGTGGAGGCGACGACCTCGAACGGCGGGGTGCGGGTCACGGTGCCGACCGGGGAGGCGTACGCGGTGGACGCGCGCGCCTCGGTCGGCGGGGTGGAGGTGGGCATCCCCTCGCGGCCGGGGGCGGCGCGCAGCATCACCGCCCGGGCGGAGACCGGTGGCGTGACGGTCAGCGGTGCCTGACCGGGCCGTCCCGGCGGTCCTGCCGGTAGGGCATGATCTTCTCCACGGGGGCGGCGTCCCCGGCTACGGGGGAGGTAGCGGGGTGGAGGAGCGTGCGACGGGCCGGCTGAGCCGGCTGAGCCGGCCGGGCGGGGTGGGTCCGTACCTGCCGGACTCGCTGTCGGCGGTGGCTGCGGCCGGGGTCGCGGTGTGGGCGGTGTCCCAGGACGAGACGCCCCGGCCGTGGTGGATCTACCTGCTCGCGGTGACGACCGCCCTGCCGCTGCCCTGGCGGCGCCGAGGGCCGCTGACGGTGCTGGCGCTGGCGACGGCGCCGTCGTTGGTGATCTCGGTGGTGGCGCACTCGGCGAACCCCCAGGTGCCGCTGTCCGGGGTGATCGCCCTGTACACGGTGGCGGAGCGGTCCTCGGACCGGGCGCGGTGGAGCGTGCTGGCCGTGGTGGTGACCGGCAACGTGGTCGGCACCCACTCGCCGAACGGCGCGCTGTTCAGCCTCCTCACCTCCGTCGGCACCTTCGTCTTCGGCTCGCTGGTGCGGACCCAGCGGCAGTTGGCCCGGGTGCAGGCGGAGCGGGCCCGGGAGGCCGGTGAGCGGGCGGCGAGCGAGGCGGCGCGGGCGGTCGCGGAGGAACGGTCCCGGATCGCCCGGGAGATGCACGACATCCTGGCGCACGCCGTCTCGTTGATGGTGATCCAGGCCGAGGCCGGGCCGGTGGTGGTGCGCAGCGATCCGGACCGGGCGATCCGCGCGTTCGACACCATCGGCGACGCCGGCCGGGACGCGATGGTCCAACTGCGACGGGTGCTCGGGGTGTTGAAGGATCCGGAGGTGGGCCGGCAGTTGGCGCCGCAGCCCCGGCTGGCCGAACTCGCGGACGTGGCCGAGCGGGTGCGCGGGGCCGGCCTGCGGGTGGAGCTCGAACTCCCCGGGGACCGGGTCGGGTTGCCCGCCGACGTGGAGGCGGCGGCGTACCGGATCGTGCAGGAGGCGCTGACCAACACGGTCAAGCACGCCGGGGCCGACCGGGCGACGGTCCGCGTGCGGCGGACCGGGGAGGTGCTGGAGGTCGTGGTCTCCGACAACGGCCGCGGGGTGCCGCCGGCGGCCGACCGTACGGTGGTCGGCTGGTCCGGCGGGCGTGGGCTGGTCGGCATCCGGGAGCGGGCGACGGCCTGCGGCGGGCGGGCCGAGGCCGGTCCGGGACCGGGGGGCAGGGGTTTCGTGGTGAGCGCCCGGCTGCCGCTGCGGGCGGGCGGAACGGTGGAGGGGATGGGCTGATGACGCCGATTCGGGTGGTCGTCGCGGACGACCAGGAGCTGGTGCGGGCCGGGTTCGGGATGATCCTGGACGCGCAGCCGGACATCGAGGTGGTGGCCGAGGCGGCCGACGGCGCCGAGGCGGTCGAGGCGGTCCGCGCGCACGGGCCGGACGTGCTGCTGCTGGACGTCCGGATGCCGGTGATGGACGGGCTGGAGGCCGCCCGCCGGGTGTGCGCGGAGTTCCCGTCCACCAAGGTGATCATGCTGACCACCTTCGACATCGACGACTACGTCTTCGACGCGCTGTACGCGGGCGCCAGCGGCTTCCTGCTGAAGGACGTCCGGCGGGACGACCTGGCGCACGGGGTGCGGATGGTCGCCTCGGGGGAGGCGCTGCTCGCGCCCTCGGTGACCAGGCGGCTGATCGGCGAGTTCGCCGCCCGCCGGCCCGGGGCGCCGGAGCGGGCGGTGCGGCCGCCGTCCGGGCTGCTGGAGCAGCTGACCCTGCGCGAGCAGGAGACGCTGCGGCTGATCGCGCGCGGGCTGTCCAACGCCGAGATCGCGGCCGAGCTGGTGGTCAGCGAGCACACGGTGAAGACGCACGTCAGCAATGTGCTGAGCAAGCTCGGGCTGCGGGACCGGGTGCACGCGGTGGTGTTCGCGTACGAGGCGGGGGCGGTGGTGGCGGGGGAGTCCTGAGGTCCCGGGTGCAGAGGTCCGGGGTGCTGAGGTCCGGGACGTCCTGCGGCCCCGGGGCGGGCGGGCTCCGCCGCAGCGGCGGGCTCCCTCGTGTGGGGGAGGCGGGGAGTTCGCCGGTGCGGGCGATCCGGGACGAGGGCCCGCACCGGGAGGCTCTGCGGTGTCGGAACGGACCACACCGTCGGAGGTCGTCAGTTGAACGCCAACCGCACCACGAGCCCCGCTCGCCTCACCCCGTACGCCGTCGTGGGCGCCCCCGCCCTGATGGCCCTCTACGGCGGCATCCGCCTGCTGCCGGGCTCCCGTGAGCCGGGCCCCGGCTGGACGGCCGGCCACACCGCGATGTTCGCCGGGCTGCTGCTCTTCGCGCCGGTCTTCCTCGCCCTGCGCGGCAAGCTCGCCCCGCGCGGCGCGGCCGGGCGGATCGCGGCCGGGGCGGCGGTGGGGGCCGCCTTCGCGGGGCTGCTCTGCTCACTGGCGCAGATCGGGATCGACCTGGTCGTCGGCCTCGCGGCGGCGGACAAGGCCGAGCAGTCGCGGCTGTTCGACCGGGTGCAGGGCGTTCCGGGGGTGCTGCCGGTCGTCTACCAGGTCGGCCCGCTGCTCTTCTACGTCGGACTGCTGGCGCTGCTGACCGCCGCCTCGGTCGGCCGCTCCCGGCCGCTGCGCTGGTGGAGCCCGGTGCTGGTGCTGCTCGGCATCCTCGCCTCGGGGGCCGACCTGGCCCTCATCCCGCTCGCCGCCGTCTGCTACCTGGTCGCGCTGGCCCCGCTCGCCCGTCCGGCGGTCGCACCGCGGCCGGTGCCGGCCTGACCGGTCGCCGTGCGACGCCCGTCGGTTCCTCCGCAGCACCGGCCCGCGCGGGGCGAACGGCGGGACGAACGGCGGTCCGGAATTTCGGTGGCCGGGGGAGGGTCCGGGGCCGTAGCGTCCGGGGCATGAACGCGAAGCGTCCCCTGATCGCCGTGCTCACCGGAGCGGGCATCTCGACCGACTCCGGCATCCCCGACTACCGCGGCCCGCAGGGGTTGTGGCGGAAGGACCCGTCGGCGCAGGAGCTGGTCACCATCGGGCCGTACCGGGACGACCCGGAGGTCCGGCGGCGGGCCTGGCGGCTGCGGCTGGAGACCGGCGCGTCGGCCGCCGAGCCGAACGCCGGGCACCGTGCGCTGGTCGACCTGGAGCGCTCCGGGCTGCCGCTGCGGGTGCTCACCCAGAACGTGGACGGGCTGCACCAGGCGGCCGGGCTGACCGCCCGCAAGGTGCTCGAACTGCACGGCACCGCACGGGAGACGCAGTGCCTGCGCTGCCGGGCGGTCGGGCCGATGGCGGAGGCGCTGGCGCGGGTCGAGGCGGGCGAGCCGGACCCGGCGTGCCGGGCGTGCGGGGGGATCCTCAAGCCGCGCACGGTGATGTTCGGCGAGGACCTGGACCCGGAGGTGCTCGGGCGGGCCGACTCGATCGCGCGGGCCTGCGACGTCTTCGTCGCGGTCGGCACCAGCCTGCAGGTGTTCCCGGTGGCGGCGCTGCCGTACAACGCGGTGAAGACCGGGGCGCGGCTGATCATCCTGAACGCCGAGCCGACGCCGTACGACGAGGCGGCGGACGAGGTGATCCGGGAGCCGATCTCGGAGGCGCTGCCCGAGCTGGTGCGGCGGTTGGTGAGGGAGCGCGCCTGAGCGGGGGGAGGGCTGGGAGGGGGCGGGCTCCGGGGGGAGGGGGCAAGGGCGGGAAGGGTCTTATCCACGGACCAACCGCATGCGTACGATGATCCTTCCGGCTCCCCCTCACGGCCTGGAGTGATCGACCGATGACGACGACGGCGAAGTTCGACCCCTGGTCGGCGGAGTTCGTGGCCCACCCGTACGACGCGTACGCCGAGCTGCGCGACCACGCGCCGGTGACGTACTTCGAGCCCACGAACCAGTGGCTCGTCTCGCGCCACGAGGACGTCAGCGCGCTGCTGCGCGACCGTCGGCTCGGCCGCACCTACACCCACCGCTTCAGCCACGCGGAGTTCGGCCGCCCCGAGCCCGACCCGGCGCACGAGCCCTTCCACACCCTGAACGACCACGGCCTGCTCGACCTGGAGGCGCCCGACCACACCCGGATCCGCCGGCTGGTCTCCAAGGCCTTCACCCCGCGCATGGTCGAGGGCCTGCGCCCGACCGTCCGGCGCCTGGCCGGCGAGCTGGTCGACGACCTGCTCGCGGCCGGCGGCGGCGACCTGATCGCCACCGTCGCCGAGCCGCTGCCGGTCGCCGTGGTCGCCGAGATGCTCGGCGTCCCGGAGGCCGACCGGCACCTGCTGCGGCCGTGGTCCGCCGACATCACCGGGATGTTCGAACTCAACCCGACCGAGGAGGCCGCCCGCCGGGCCGTCACCGCGAGCACCGAGTTCTCCGACTACCTGCGCACCCTGATCCGCGAACGCCGGGCGGACCCGGGCGAGGACCTGATCAGCGCGCTCATCCAGGCCCAGGAGGGCTCCGACGCGCTCAGCGAGCAGGAGATGGTCTCCACCTGCGTGCTGCTGCTCAACGCCGGCCACGAGGCGACCGTCAACACCACCGGCAACGGCTGGTGGGCGCTGTTCCGCCACCCCGGGGAACTCGCCCGGCTGCGCGGCTCGGTGGACGAGCTGCTGCCCACCGCGATCGAGGAACTGATGCGCTGGGACACCCCGCTGCAGATGTTCGAGCGCTGGGTCCTGGAGGACATCGAGGTCCGCGGCGTCACCATCCCGCGCGGGTCCGAGATCGCCCTGCTCTTCGGCTCCGCCAACCGCGACCCCGAGCGCTTCGCCGACCCCGACCGCCTCGACCTCGGCCGCGCCGACAACCCGCACATCACCTTCGGCGCCGGAATCCACTTCTGTCTGGGCGCCCCGCTTGCCAGACTGGAACTCACCGAGTCCTACGGCGCGCTGTTGCGCCGGGCCCCGGGCCTGCGGCTGGTCCGCGAGCCCGAGTGGAACCCGGGCTACGTGATCCGGGGGCTCAAGGAACTGCCGGTCGAGGTCTGACGGGGCGGCGGAGACGAGGGGGAGCGGCCGTGGGCAAGGCGACCGGAGCACTGCTGGGGCTGGCGATCGGGGACGCGATCGGCCGGGTGACGGAGTTCAAGACCGTCGAGGCGATCGCCGCCGACCATCCGGACTGGCGGCAACTCCCGCTCCCGGAAAGGGCGTTGGTCACCGACGACACCCAGATGACGCTCGCCCTCGGCCGCGGCCTGCGCACCGCCCTGGCGCGCGGGCCGCTGACCCCGTCGCGCCTGGAGCGGCCGGTCCGCGAGGAGTTCGTCGACTGGTGGCGCTCCCCGCAGAACAACCGCGCCCCCGGCATCACCTGCCTGCGCTCCTGCGAGCGGCTGAGCCACGACGGGGTCCGCTGGCAGCAGGCGAGCGACGTCGGCTCCAAGGGCTGCGGCGCCAACATGCGGGTCGCCCCGATCGGGCTGGTCCGCGAGCTGGACGGCCGACAGCTCTCCGGTGCCGCCCAGCTGCAGTCCGCGCTCACCCACGGCCACCCCACCGCGCTCGCCGCCAGTGACCTCACCGCGTACGCCGTCCGCAAGCTCGCCGAGGGCCTGCCGCCGGCCGGCCTGCCGGCGGTGCTGCGGGCGTACGCGCTGGCGAGCCGGGAGCGGTACGACGAGTTCTGGCTCGGCGACCTCGCCGACCGCTGGTACGGCCGCTCGCCGCAGGCCGTCCTCGCCCGCGGCTGGGACGACTGCCTGACGGTGCTCGACCAGCTGGACGCCGCGCTCGCCGCCCCGGACCCGGAGGCCGACCCCTGTCTGGCCACCGGCGAGGGCTGGGTCGCCGAGGAGGCCTTCGGCACCGGCCTGCTCTGCTTCCTGCTGCTGCCGGACGACCCGGTGGCCGCCGTCCGCCGGGCCGCCTACTCCAGCGGCGACTCCGACTCCCTCGCCTGCCTGACCGGCGCCTTCGCGGGGGCCCGCCACGGCGAGACGGCCTGGCCCGCCGAGTGGGTGGAGCGGATCGAGCACCGGGAGGAGCTGCTGGAGCTCGGGGCGCTCTGGGACTGAGCGCGACCGGCCGACGGGCCGGGCGCGACCGGCCGACGGGCTGAGCGCGACCGGCCGACGGGGTGGGGGGAACCGGCCGACGGGGAACCGGTCCGCGGGGTGGTGCGTCGAAGGGCCATGACGAACCGCAGCACCGGAACCCGTCGTCCACCCCGCCGTCCGGCGGCGCTGCTCCTCGCCGCCGCGCTCGCCGCACCGCTGCTCGCCGGGTGCGGCAGCAACGGCGCCGCCGCGCCCGCGGAGCTCCGGGCCTCGGCGCCCGCGAGCCGCCCGGCGGTCGACCCGGCGCAGATCGCCGCGACCGCGGCCGCCACCGACGCCTTCGGTCTCGACCTCCTGCACACCCTCACCGCGCGGCCCGACGACGCCGGCCGCAACCTCGTGGTCTCCCCGTCCGGCCTGGCCACCGTGCTCGCCATGCTGCTGCCCGGCGCCCGCGGCGCCACCGCCGACGAGCTCGCCAAGGCCCTGCACACCGGGCTCACCCCGCAGCAGTACGCCCTCGCCACCGGCGCGCTGAACCGCGGCACCCCGTCCGCCGGCGGGCTCACCCTGCGTCGCAGCGACGACCTCTGGACCCAGCAGGGCTTCCCGGTGCGGCCGGACTACCTGGCCACGCTGGCCACCGCCTTCGACACCGGCGTGCACCCCGTCGACTTCGCCAAGGACCCGGAGGGCTCCCGCAAGACCGTCAACGCGGCCGTGGAGAAGGCCACCGAGGGCCGGATCAAGGACCTCTTCGCCCCGAACGCGATCACCCCGGACACCCGGCTGGTGCTCACCGACGCGCTCTACCTCAAGGCCGACTGGGCCTCCGCGTTCAAGCCCGCGCAGACCGCCGACCGCCCGTTCCACCAGCTCGACGGCTCCGCCCCGGCCGTCCCCTCGATGAGCCAGACCGGCGAGTTCAAGTACGCCGACGGCTCCGGCGGGATCGTCGGCGAGCCCTGGCAGGCCGTCGAACTCCCCTACGCGGACGGCGGGTTGGTGATGGACCTGATCGTCCCCGGGCAGGGCGGCTTCGCGGCCTTCGGCAAGGGCCTGGACCAGCCCCAGCTCGACCGGATCCTCGGCGCCCTCGCCGAGCGACGGGTCGACCTGCAGCTCCCGCGCTTCCACTTCGACACGTCCAACGAGCTCACCCCCGCGCTGCGCTCGCTCGGTGTGAACGCGGTCTTCGACCACGCCGACCTCAGCGGCATCGCCGAGGAGCCGCTCGCCGTCAGCACGGTGGTGCAGAAGGCCACCGTCGAGGTCGACGAGAAGGGGACGGTCGCGGCGGCCGGCAGTGGCGCCGGGGTCGCCGCGGCGGCCGCGCCGGCCCAGGACCAGGCCGTCCAGCTGCACATCGACCGGCCGTTCCTGTTCCTGATCAGGGACACCCACGGCGGGCAGCCGCTGTTCCTGGGCCAGGTCGCCGACCCGACGGCGAAGTAGCCGCCGGGCCGGCCGGGCGCCGGAGCGGCCGCCGGGCTACTCGGCCGCCCGCCGGAGCGGGAGCCGGGCGGTTCACCAGGCCGGGTAGCGCCCGCCGAGCCCCGGGTGGAGCGGGTCGCGGCTGCCGAACAGCACCAGCAGGTCGTCCGCGACCTGCCGCAGCGTGGCCCGCCCCTCGACCGCCCCGGCCCACTCGGCGGGCAGCGCCGAGGCGCCGTACGCGGCCCCGACCAGGTTGCCGCAGACCGCGCCGGTCGAGTCGCTGTCTCCGGAGTGGTTCACCGAGAGCCGCAGTGCGGTGCGCACCGGGTCGGGGTCGAGGGTGGCCGCCAGCAGCGAGTGCACCGCGATGGCCAGGCACTCCTCGGCGGTCCAGCCGAGCCCGACCCGCTCCACCGACTCCGCCCCCGGCTCGGACTCCTGGGCGATCCGCACCGCCCGGGCCAGCGCCTGGACGGTCTCCTTGGACGAGGGCAGCTCGCGGATCTGCTCCACGGTCTCGCCGACCGCCGCCCATGGCTCCGTCCCGTTCACCAGCCGCTCGACCAGCGCCGCGAAGGCGCCCGCCGCGAGGTAGCCGGTCGGGTGCCCGTGGGTGAGCTGGGCGCACTGCACGGCCAGCCCGAAGGAGTGCTCGACGCCCAACCGGGCCAGCCCGAACGGCGCCGAGCGCATCACCGAGCCGCAGCCCTTGGAGCCCGGGTTGATCGGCCCCGGCCGCCCGATCGTGGACGGCGCCTCGAACACCGGGTGCTCGGACACCCCGCTCAGGCAGGCGTTGCCCGGCGCCCGCCGCGCGTACAGGAAGGGCTGCCGCAGCAGCCAGCCGTCGTACGGGCGGGGCTGCGGCTCGGCGTCCGGCGCGGGCTGGTACTGCGTCAGCAGCCACCGCCGGTAGGCGCCGTGGACGGCCTCCGGCACCGAGCCGCCGCCGCCCGTCCAGCCGCGGACGAAGCCGCGGATCAGGCCCTCGGCGGTGAACAGCGTCATCTGGGTGTCGTCGGTGACCTCGACCGGCCCCGGCCCGGCCGGCAACGCGGTCACACCCGCCGGCCCGTACCGGTCCTGGATCTGGTGGAGCTGCTGGAACTCCACCGGCCAGCCCAGCGCATCGCCGATCGCTCCGCCGAGCAGGGCTCCGCGCACCCGGTCCCGGTACCCCGACTCGGCAGCCGGCTCCGTCACGTCGAATCCCCCTTGGTTCGTGGCGGCTTCGTTTCTATCAGGTCTCCGTGCGGAGCTAACGGCGGATCTCCCCGGCGCGCCCGTGCAGCGCGGCCCGGTCGGCGGCGGCGCGTCCGGCCGCCCAGCCCTCGCCGTCGCTGACCCGGACCCGCTGGGAGACCAGCTTCGGGAACAGCCGGCCGACCTCCTCGTCCACCGCCTCCGAGCGGGCGGCGAGCGCGGGCAGCAGCCGCTCGTCCGGCAGCAGCTGCTCCTCGGTGCCGTCCTCGCGCAGGTGCCGGCCGGCCGCGGCGGCGCTGGTGGTCCGCTCGGTGGCGGCGGTCAGCCGCTCGCGGATCCGCGCCGCGTAGGCGACCAGGAAGGACTGCCGGAACGCCTTGCTGCGCGAATCCCGGCCGGAGCCCGCCTTGTTGAGCGCGTGGGTGGCCTGCACCAGCAGCGAGGTGTACAGCAGCTCGACGCCGTCCAGGTCGCCGTCGAAGCCGACCACGGTGCAGAAGCCGAACTCCTTCGCCCACACCACCCGGCACCGGTTGGCCGCCGCGACCGCGTCCAGCAGCATCGTCTTGGGGCCCTCGTACGGGTTGTCCACCCCGATCCGCAGCGCCGCCGGGGTGTCCCGGTCGGCACCGGCCGCGGCCAGCAGCGCCTCGTCGATGCTGTGCTGGGCCATCAGCTGCTGGGCCTTGGCGGTCAGCGCCTCGGCCTCCTCGGGGTACTCGGTGGACTCGGCCTTGGCCAGCAGCGCCCGGATCCGGGCCAGCATCCGCGGCTCGCCGGTCATCGCCCCGGAGTGCTGCGGCCCGGAGTGCTGCGGCCCGTGCTGCTGCGGACCGGAGCGCTGCGGCCGCGCCGTCCGCCCGGGGACCGGCCCGACCGGGGCGATCGGCGGCAGCCGGCCCCAGGTGCGCAACAGCTCCAGGACGGCGGTGGCGAGCGCGAAGCGGTCCAGCCGGTGCCGGTGGGCGAAGGCCCCCAGGTACTGCTCGTCGCCGGGCCACCAGACCTCGGCCTCCAGTTCGCGCAGCTGCTCCCGCCAGCGCCGGTCGAGCGCCGCCGCGGGGTGGCGGCGGTCCTCGGCGGCGATCAGGTCCACCGCGAGCGCCAGGTGGACGGGCTTCAGCCCGCGCCGCACCACCCGCACCAGGTCGGCCGGGCGCCACCCGGCGGACCAGCAGCGGCCGACGGCGGTGTCCGCGTACCCCAGCAGCGCCCGGCTGACCGCCGACCACTGCCCGGCCGAGGCGGCCAGCAGCGAGGCCCCGGTGTCCAGCGCCAGGTCCAGCCCCTCCTCCGGTGCCGTCAGCACCGACCGCACCGCCTGCTCCAGCAGCGGCCCGGCGTCCCCGCCCTGCTGCGCGCGCTTGCCCACGGTGTGTCCCTGCTCTCCTCGACGGCCCGGTTCCTCCTGCCCATGATGCCGGAGCGCCCGGGAACGCCCGGGCGGCCGGCGGGCGGCCGGGGCGGACTTCGGAGACCGGGAGAGACAGCGGCGCCCGGCCCCGGGGCGGGACCGGGCGCCGGACGGAACGGCGCGGCTCAGCGCTCGACGGCCTTGGCCAGGATCTCCGGGGCGCGCTCCAGCAGCCGGGCGGCCGCCATCCGCACGCCGAGCACGGCGACCAGGGCGCCGTAGAGCGGGCCGATCAGCAGGACCGGCCAGCTCGGCCCGTCCGAGAGCAGCGCCCAGCCGAGGTAGCCGCCCACCGGCAGGGCGAGCAGCGCGACGCCGAACATCGAGCCGAACGAGTTGAGCATGACCAGCCCGCCCTGGCCGGGGGCGGCGTTGCGCATCGGGTTGCTGTCGGCCGGCATGGTGTACGGCACCAGCACGCTGAACACCGTGCCGAGCGCCACTCCGCAGCCGAGCAGCGCGAACGCGAGGCCGAGCGCGGCCGGCAGCTCGCCCCACCCGCCGGTGACGGCCGCCAGCGCCAGCCCGAGCACCACCGTCACCGGGACCGCGTACGACAGCACCGCGTACGCCCGGCCGCGCAGCTCGTCCCGGGCGTCGGCCGGGGTGCGCAGGGTGGCGGCGACCATCCAGAACGCCGAACCGTCCATGCCGAACAGGTTGAGCATCTGCAGCCCGAGGAACGTCCCGGTCATCGCCAGCAGGTAGACGCTCGCCCAGCCCTGGACCATCGACAGCACGCAGATCACCGCCGTCATCCCGATGCTGGTGAACAGCGCGGCCTTGGCCCGCGGTTCGCGCCAGGCGTACCGCAGGTGGCGCTGCATCACCGCGCCGGCCCGGCCCGCGGGCAGGAACGACCAGCCGCCCGAACGCTGCACCCCGCGGGCCACCTCCAGGGTGGAGGAGTCGGCGGTGACCATCAGCTCCCGCAGGCTGCCGCGCCACCAGCGCAGCAGCAGCGCCAGCAGCAGGCCGGCCGCGGCGAGCTGCAGCAGCGCGAGCCCGTACCGGCCCTCGGCGGCGGTGTGCGGCGCGTCCGCCGCGCTGATCGGCGGGATCCAGCGCAGCACGGCGGCGATCGGCTTCAGCGGGCCGAGGTCGATGTCCTGGCCGGGGCGGCCGAAGACGCTCTGCGAACCGACGTTGGCGGCCTGGATCAGCAGTGCGAAGGACAGCCCGCCGAAGATCGCGAAGTCCTTGCCGCGGCGGCTCGAGAGCATCCGGGCGTTGCCGGCCGCGACCGCCCGGGAGAGCGTGACCAGGCAGAGCACCGTGAGCGGCACGCCGACCACGGCGACCGCGGCGGAGACGCCCCCGTCGGCGCCGGCCAGCACCGCGCCGGTCACCAGCACCAGGTTGATCAGCGGCCCGGGCCCGATCAGCGCGGCCAGCAGCGAACCGCGCAGCAGCGGGCCGGGCCGCAGCGGCAGCATGGTGAGCCGGGTCGGGTCGGCGCTCTCGTCGCTGGAGAACAGGAACAGCGGCAGCGCCGCCCAGCCCAGGGTCAGCACGCCGAGCAGCATCACCCCGGCGTCCGCCGAGCCCGCGAAGCGCCCGTTCAGCGCGGCCATGGCAACGGCGATGCCGCTCGCGAAGGCCAGGCCGACGATGCCGCCGATCACGTAGACGGCGGTCCGGCCGGGGCTGCGCCGCAGCCCGTTGCGCAGCAGCCGCAGCTTGAGCGCCACCAGGGCGCGGACCACCGTCCGCCCGTCCGGCACCGGATGGGGCACGGCCGGACGGGGCACGGCCGCACTCACTGCCCGCCCCCGAACTGCCCGCCGCCGAGCCAGCCGAGCGCCTGCCCGTCGTCCTCGCGGACGCCGATCAGGTCGAGGAAGGCCTCGTGCAGGCTGCGCCCGTCCCGCACCGAGTCCAGCGGGCCCTGGGCGATCACCCGGCCCGCGTTGACCACCGCGACCCAGTCGCAGAGCTGCTCGACCAGCTCCATCACGTGGCTGGAGAAGACGACCGTGGAGCCGGCCGCCGCGTACCGCTTGAGCACGCCGCGGATGGTCTGGGCGGAGACCGGGTCGACGCCCTCGAAGGGCTCGTCCAGGAACAGCACGTCGGGGTTGTGCAGCAGCGCGGCGGCCAGCCCGATCTTCTTGCGCATGCCGGTGGAGTAGTCGGCGACCAGCTTGTCGGCGTCCCGGCCGAGGTCCAGGACGGCCAGCAGCTCCTCGGCACGGCGGTCCACCTCGGAGCCCGGCAGGCCGCGCAACCGGCCGGTGTACTGCAGCAGTTCGCGCCCGCTGAGCCGCTCGAACATCCGCAGGCCCTCGGGCAGGATGCCGATCCGCGCCTTGACCGTGACCGGGTCGGCCCACACGTCGGTGCCGTGCACCAGGACGGTGCCCTGGTCGGGCCGGAGCAGGCCGGTGGCCATCGACAGCGTGGTGGTCTTCCCGGCGCCGTTCGGACCGACCAGGCCGATGAACGAGCCGGCCGGCAGCTCCAGACTGAGTCCTGCCACGGCGGCCTGGGTGCCGAAGTGCTTCCACAGCCCTCGGATGCTGACGGCGGACGGGGTGCCCGGCTCGGGGTGGTCGACGGACGGTGGTGCTGACGCCTGCATGCGGCCTTCTCTGCTCGTGGTGGACGGAACTCCCGGGTTTCAGCGTGTCACTGCCCGGACGGGCTGTCGCCCGAGTTGAGGATCCCCTGAGCGTGTCCGCCGAACGGGTGAGGCACGCCGCTCGGATCCCCTTTCCCGACGGTTGCCGGACCGAATCGGCAACTACTCAGTTCGCCTGTTCGTCCTGCACTATGAGGACCAGTGAGGGTGCGCGGGGGTGCCGCGGTACCGGGAGGTGGCGGATGTCCGTTCAACCGTGGGGCGAGTCCGGTCCCGGCCACGAGCACGGCCACGACCGTGACGTCGACCACTACCGTGGCCGCGACCGTGGGCACGGTCACCGTCCGCTCGTCGGCCGGCAGCCGGCCCCGGCCCCGGCCGCGTTCGGGCAGGACGCGATGCGGGCGGGTCACGCGGACCGCGACCGGACGATCGACGTGCTGAAGGCCGGCTTCGCCGAGGGCCGGCTCACCGTCGAGGAGTACGAGCAGCGCCACGAGGCCGCGGCCATGGCGCAGACCTACGGCCAGCTGGCCGCGCTGGTGGCGGACCTGCCCGTCGGCCCGATGGGCACGTCGGCCCCGGCCGCCCCGCCGGTGCCGGCCACCTTCCTGCCCGCCGCGCCCCCGCCGGCCCGCCCCACCAACGTGCTGGCGGTGGTCTCCCTGGTCTTCAGCCTGTCGTTCTTCTCCCTCCCGGCGGTGGTCACCGGCCACATCGCCCGCTCGCAGATCCGCCGGCGGAACATGGACGGGGACTGGGCGGCGGTCCTCGGCCTGGTCCTCGGCTACCTGGGCTCGGCGTTCTGGACCCTGATGATCCTGGCGGGCATCGGCTAGCCGGGCCGGCCCGGCCAGCCGGCGCTCCGGTGGCGGGTGGCCGGCGACTGTGGTAGAGCGGGTGGAGACGGCCCGACACCGGGCGGTCACGTGCGGGACACCCGCGTGACGCCCGGCCGAAGGCGGCGACCTGCGGTGTTGCATTTGTTTTGACCGCGCCCCATGCGCTAGGTACGCTCTGACCTTGTGCCTGGGGTGTCCCCGGGTCCTTGTGCGTGCATGCACACCGGTCGCCGCGCCGAGCCGGAGCGCTTCCCAGCGCCCCGCGCGTAGAGCGCCGTCGCTGTACATCAGCCATGGGATTCCGTGCCGGAAAAAGCCCAACACACCCGACCGCGTGGGTCGACCACGGGGTCGTGTGCGAGGGAGACACCGCAGGTTAGTTCCACCAAGCCTTGGCACACAGAAAACGGAGAAACGGTGCCTACGATCCAGCAGCTGGTCCGAAAGGGCCGGCAGGACAAGGTCGAGAAGAACAAGACTCCCGCGCTGAAGGGCTCCCCGCAGCGCCGTGGGGTCTGCACGCGTGTGTACACGACCACCCCGAAGAAGCCGAACTCGGCGCTTCGTAAGGTCGCCCGTGTGCGCCTCACCAGCGGGATCGAGGTCACCGCTTACATCCCGGGCGAGGGCCACAACCTGCAGGAGCACTCCATCGTGCTGGTGCGCGGTGGTCGTGTGAAGGACCTTCCTGGTGTCCGCTACAAGATCATCCGCGGTTCGCTCGACACCCAGGGTGTCAAGAACCGCAAGCAGGCCCGCAGCCGCTACGGCGCCAAGAAGGAGAAGTAAGAATGCCTCGTAAGGGCCCCGCCCCGAAGCGCCCGGTCATCATCGACCCGGTTTACGGCTCCCCGGTCGTCACCCAGCTGGTCAACAAGATCCTGCTGCACGGCAAGCGCTCCACCGCCGAGCGGATCGTCTACGGCGCCCTCGAGGGCGTCCGTGAGAAGACCGGCTCGGACCCGGTCGTCGCGCTGAAGCGCGCGCTGGAGAACGTCAAGCCGGCCCTCGAGGTCAAGTCCCGCCGTGTCGGTGGCGCGACCTACCAGGTTCCGGTCGAGGTCCGTCCGGGCCGCGCCAGCACCCTGGCGCTGCGCTGGATGGTCGGTTACTCCCGCGCCCGTCGCGAGAAGACCATGACCGAGCGCCTGATGAACGAGATCCTCGACGCCAGCAACGGCCTGGGCGCTTCCGTGAAGCGTCGCGAGGACACCCACAAGATGGCCGAGTCCAACAAGGCCTTCGCGCACTACCGCTGGTAGTCCGTACCCCGTCACTAGACAGAGAGAGAACGAGCCACCATGGCTGCAACCTCCCTTGACCTCGCCAGGGTCCGCAACATCGGGATCATGGCGCACATCGACGCGGGCAAGACCACCACCACCGAGCGGATCCTGTTCTACACCGGTGTCTCGTACAAGATCGGTGAGGTCCACGATGGCGCTGCCACCATGGACTGGATGGAGCAGGAGCAGGAGCGCGGCATCACGATCACGTCGGCCGCGACGACCTGTCACTGGACGGTCGACGGCGTCGACAACACCATCAACATCATCGACACCCCGGGTCACGTCGACTTCACCGTCGAGGTGGAGCGTTCGCTGCGCGTCCTCGACGGTGCCGTGACGGTGTTCGACGGTGTCGCCGGTGTCGAGCCCCAGTCCGAGACCGTGTGGCGGCAGGCTGACCGCTACGGCGTCCCGCGCATCTGCTTCATCAACAAGCTGGACCGCACGGGCGCGAACTTCTTCTTCTGTGTCAAGACCATCGTGGACCGCCTCGGCGCCACCCCGCTGGTCATGCAGCTGCCGATCGGTGCCGAGTCGGACTTCAAGGGCGTTGTCGACCTTGTCCGCATGAAGGCGCTGGTCTGGTCGGCCGAGGCCGCCAAGGGCGAGATGTACGACATCGTCGACATCCCGGCCGAGCTGCAGGAGCAGGCCGAGGAGTACCGCGAGCAGCTGATCGACACGGTCTCGAACGTCAGCGACGAGATCATGGAGCTCGCCCTGGAGGGCGAGGAGATCCCGGTCGAGCTGCTGCAGGACGCGATCCGCAAGGGCACCCTGAACTCGGACTTCACCCCGATCTTCTGCGGTACCGCCTTCAAGAACAAGGGCGTTCAGCCCCTGCTCGACGCGGTCGTCAAGTACCTGCCGTCGCCGCTGGACATCGAGTCGGTCGAGGGCACCAAGCCCAACGACCCGGAGACCAAGATCTCCCGCAAGGCGTCGGACGACGAGCCGCTGTCCGCGCTGGCGTTCAAGATCATGTCCGACCCGCACCTGGGCAAGCTCACCTTCGTCCGGATCTACTCCGGCCGCCTGGAGTCCGGCACCTCGGTGCTGAACGCCGTCAAGGGCAAGAAGGAGCGCATCGGCAAGATCTACCGCATGCACGCGAACAAGCGTGAGGAGATCGAGTCGGTGGGCGCCGGCGACATCGTCGCCGTCATGGGCCTGAAGCAGACCACCACCGGTGAGACGCTGTCCGACGAGAAGAACCCGGTCATCCTGGAGTCCATGGACTTCCCGGCCCCGGTCATCCGCGTCGCGATCGAGCCCAAGTCCAAGGGTGACCAGGAGAAGCTGGGTGTCGCCATCCAGCGTCTCGCCGAGGAGGACCCGTCCTTCCAGGTCAACACGGACGAGGAGACCGGCCAGACCATCATCGCGGGTATGGGCGAGCTGCACCTCGAGGTGCTGGTCGACCGTATGAAGCGTGAGTTCAAGGTCGAGGCCAACGTCGGCAAGCCGCAGGTCGCGTACCGCGAGACGATCCGTCAGGCCGTCGAGCGCATCGACTACACCCACAAGAAGCAGACCGGTGGTTCCGGTCAGTTCGCCAAGGTGCAGATCGCGATCGAGCCGCTCGAGCAGGCCGAGGGCTACGAGTTCGTCAACAAGGTCACCGGTGGCCGCGTGCCGCGGGAGTACATCCCGTCGGTCGACGCCGGTTGCCAGGAGGCCATGGAGTTCGGCATCCTCGCCGGCTACCCGCTGCAGGGTGTCCGCGTGAGCCTGCTCGACGGTCAGGCGCACGACGTCGACTCCTCCGAGCTCGCGTTCAAGATCGCCGGTTCGATGGCCTTCAAGGAAGGCGCGAAGAAGGCCAAGCCGGTCCTTCTCGAGCCGATGATGGCCGTCGAGGTCACCACGCCCGAGGACTACATGGGCGATGTGATCGGCGACATCAACTCTCGCCGTGGCCAGATCCGGTCCATGGACGAGCGTCACGGTGCCCGCGTCGTCACGGCGCTGGTGCCCCTCTCCGAGATGTTCGGCTACGTCGGTGACCTGCGCAGCAAGACCTCTGGTCGCGCCAGCTACTCGATGCAGTTCGACTCGTACGCCGAGGTCCCCAAGGCCGTGGCCGAGGAGATCATCGCCAAGTCCAAGGGCGAGTAGGTCCGGCTCCGCCGGTCCGGAATCAGTCCGACATTCGGGATGATTCCGACCCCTTAGGCTATGAGGAGGCGACCCGGGAGGATCCGCACGGATCCTCCCGGGGCCTCCGGCCCCCACCCGCGGGACGGTACGAGGTGCTTCCGGCACCGCGGACCAAGCCCGATACAAGACCAACTGACGTCAGCACGGCGTACAGGAACTGTCCTCAGGAGGACTGCAGTGGCGAAGGCGAAGTTCGAGCGGACGAAGCCCCACGTCAACATCGGCACCATCGGTCACATCGACCACGGTAAGACGACCCTTACCGCGGCCATCACCAAGGTGCTGCACGACGCGTACCCGGAGATCAACCCCTTCACGCCGTTCGACCAGATCGACAAGGCGCCGGAGGAGCGGCAGCGCGGTATCACCATCTCGATCGCGCACGTCGAGTACCAGACCGAGGCGCGTCACTACGCCCACGTCGACTGCCCGGGTCACGCGGACTACATCAAGAACATGATCACCGGTGCGGCCCAGATGGACGGTGCGATCCTCGTCGTCGCCGCCACCGACGGCCCGATGCCGCAGACCAAGGAGCACGTCCTCCTGGCCCGCCAGGTCGGCGTCCCCTACATCGTCGTCGCCCTGAACAAGGCCGACATGGTGGACGACGAGGAGATCCTGGAGCTCGTCGAGCTCGAGGTCCGTGAGCTCCTCTCCGAGTACGAGTTCCCGGGCGACGACCTGCCGGTCGTCCGCGTCTCCGCGCTGAAGGCGCTGGAGGGCGACAAGGAGTGGGGCGAGAAGCTCCTCGGCCTCATGCACGCGGTCGACGAGAGCATCCCGACCCCGGCCCGCGCCGTGGACCAGCCGTTCCTGATGCCGATCGAGGACGTCTTCACGATCACCGGTCGTGGCACCGTCGTCACCGGTCGTATCGAGCGTGGCATCCTCAAGGTCAACGAGACTGTCGACATCATCGGCATCAAGGAGACCAAGACCACCACCACGGTCACCGGCATCGAGATGTTCCGCAAGCTGCTCGACGAGGGCCAGGCCGGTGAGAACGTCGGTCTGCTCCTCCGTGGCATCAAGCGCGAGGACGTCGAGCGCGGCCAGGTCATCATCAAGCCGGGTTCGGTCACGCCGCACACCGACTTCGAGGCCCAGTCCTACATCCTGTCGAAGGACGAGGGTGGCCGTCACACCCCCTTCTTCAACAACTACCGCCCGCAGTTCTACTTCCGTACCACGGACGTGACCGGCGTCGTGACCCTCCCCGAGGGCACCGAGATGGTCATGCCGGGCGACAACACCGCCATGACCGTCGCGCTGATCCAGCCGATCGCCATGGAGGAGGGCCTGAAGTTCGCCATCCGTGAGGGTGGCCGCACCGTCGGCGCCGGCCAGGTCACCAAGATCCTCAAGTAATTTGACGATCTGACCTGCCTGCCTCGTACAGGCTGAGTCCGAAGGGCTCCGCGCACCGCACGGTGCGCGGGGCCCTTCGGCGTCTCACGGGGCGCTCACCGGAGCGCTCCTCCTTTCACCGGCCGCTCATCGCAGACTGTTATGGTCGGGCCACCAACCAGCCCCGCCGTCGCGGAAAGTGGGACCAACGCATGTCAACGGCACCGCTGTTGTCGGTCGTGATGCCGATCTACAACGAGCAGGAGGCGCTCCCGCTGACCGTCGAACGGCTGCGGCCGATCCTCGACGCGCTCGACGTGACCTACGAGGTGGTCGGCGTCGACGACGGGAGCACCGACGCGACCCCGGTGCTGATGCAGAAGGTCCACCAGGACTGGCCGGAGTTCCGCATCGTCCGCTTCGCCCGCAACTCCGGCCACCAGGCCGCCCTCACGGCCGGCATCCACCGTGCCTTCGGCGACTACGTCGTCTCCATCGACGCCGACCTGCAGGACCCGCCGGAGAAGATCCCGGAGATGCTGGAGCTCGCCCGCGAGCGGAGCCTCGACATCGTCTACGGCGTCCGCGGGGACCGCGGCACCGACACCTTCTTCAAGCGGCACACCGCCGGCGGGTACTACTGGCTGATGCGCAAGCTGGTCGGCAAGCGGATGCCCAACCAGGCCGGTGACTTCCGGCTGCTCAGCCGGGCCGCCGTGAACGCGCTGAAGGCGATGCCCGAGCACCAGCCGGTCTACCGGCTGCTGGTGCCGTGGCTGGGCTTCCCCAGCGGCGAGGTGGTCTACGTGCGGGAGGAGCGGGTCGCGGGCAGCACCCACTACCCGCTGTCCAAGATGGTCGGGCTGGCGCTGGACAGCGTCACCAGCTTCTCCGCCTCCCCGTTGCGGCTGGCGACCTGGCTCGGGCTGTTCAGCTTCCTGGTCTGCATCGCGCTGGCGCTCTACACCACGATCGCGTACGCGGTCGGCTCCACCGTGCCCGGCTGGTCCTCGCTGTTCATAGGGATGCTGTTCATCGGTGCCGTCCAGCTGGTCTGCGTCGGACTGCTCGGCGAGTACGTCGGCCGGATCTACTCGGCGGTCCAGGCGCGGCCCGCCTACTTCGTGGGCTACGACTCGGCCGAGGAGCCGGACCGGTACGGCGGGTCCGGCGAGTGAACGAGATCCTCTCCGCGGACCGGGACGAGCACGACGAGCACCGCGGTGGTTCCGCCCGGGACGCCCGGAACGCGGCTGCCGCCGGCCCGCGAACGGTCCGGCGGCAGCTGCCGTCCTTCCTGGTCATCGGGGTGCTGAGCACCCTCTTCTACCTGGCGCTGTTCGTCACCCTGCGCCTGGTCGCCTCCTCGCAGGTGGCCAACCTGGTCGCGCTGGCCGTCAGCGCGGTGGCCAACACCGCGGCCAACCGCCGCTTCACCTTCGGCATCACCGGCTCGGCCGGCGCGGTGCGGGACCAACTGCAGGGCGCGGTCGCGTTCCTGATCGGGCTCGGCCTCAGCAGCGGTGCCCTGGCGCTGCTCGACGCGGCCGTGCCGCACGCGTCCCGCGTGGTGGAGGTGACCGGGCTCGTGGTGGCGAACGGTCTCGCCACCGTGGCCCGGTTCGTCCTCCTCAAACTGTGGGTCTTCAGGAAGCGCTGACCTCGGCGGTGCGCGCCGCCGGCTCGGCCCCGGCCGGTCGGCCGGTGCTGGTCCAGGCCCAGATCCCGAGCACCACGCAGCCGGCCGCGGCGGTCAGCAGCGCGGTCGCCGAGCCGGCCGGCGGGTGCCAGCTGCCGGCCAGCGGGTTGAGCGGGGTGTAGTCCACCGAGGTGCCGACCCCGGACTGCCAGCGGATCATGGTGTACCCCAGGAACGCCAGCTGCAGGGGCAGCACCAGCAGCGCGATCGT
Source organism: Kitasatospora sp. NPDC086791 (assembly GCF_040685975.1). Taxonomy (NCBI): domain Bacteria; kingdom Bacillati; phylum Actinomycetota; class Actinomycetes; order Kitasatosporales; family Streptomycetaceae; genus Kitasatospora; species Kitasatospora sp. NPDC086791. The sequence goes on from NZ_JBFBOC010000005.1 coordinate 47,614, forward strand.
CCGCACCAGCGAGGCCGACCGGGCCCCGTCGAGCACACCGCGGCGCCCGAGGACGAAGGCCGCGATCAGCGGCACCCCGACGGCGACCGGGAGCAGGTACCGGCCCTGGCCGACGAAGCCGACCTTGTGCGCCGCGAGCGCGTCCGAGAGCGTGACCACCGCGAACGGGGCGAGGAAGAAGGCGAGCACCCGCCAGCGGTCGCTCCACGCGCCGAAGGCGAGCGCGGGCAGCACCAGGCAGCCGATCGCCAGGTACCAGAGGTAGTACGCGGTGCCGGGCAGGTGGGTGTCCAGCCACGACGGCACACCGATCACCTCGGTGAAGTAGTCGGGCCAGCGCACGATCACCTCGTGCCGGATCGCCTTGGGCACCGTGATCCCGGGCGCCACCTGGACGGGCATCAGTTCCGAGGCCTTCATGACCACGGTCCACAGCGCCCCCGCGGCGCCGACCGCGCCCAGGGCGCCGGCCGTCCACCAGGCCGGCCGGAAGCGCAGCAGCGGCTTCAGCCGCTCGCGCTTCGCCGGGACCAGCATGATCCCGAAGATCGCCGCGCACCAGAGCGGACCGAGCGCGCGGACCGTCATGAGCACCGAACCGGCGATCCCGATCTGCACCATGGCCGCGCGGCGCAGCGGCTGCTCCGGGTCCAGCAGGGTCGGGATCAGGGCCGCGACCAGGGCCACCCCGGCCGCGATCTCGATGCCGTTGGGGTTGATCGAGCCCGCCAGGTGCGCGGTGATCGGGGTGACCGCGACCAGCAGCCCGGCCGCCGCGACCCGGTGCCTGGTCCAGGCGACGAGGCTGTGCGCGGCGGAGGCGAGCAGCGCCGCGACCAGGCCCGCGCTGATCAGCCGGGCCAGGGTGAGGCCGAGCCAGTTCGGCCAGAGCGCCATCGGCCAGCCGACCAGCGCGTAGTAGACCGGGTTGTACCGGCCGGCCCGGGTGCCCACCCGCTCGATCTGCCGGTCCTCACCGCCGGGCGCCTTGGCGCAGGCCACCGACTTGGTGGGGTCGAACCACCAGCAGTTCTCCCGGACGATCGAGGCCGGCACGTGCTGGAAGGCGCCGACGCCACCACCGGCGGCCTCGGGCTTGGGCGCGAACTCGCCCCGGGCCACCCCGACCGCGCGGATGATGTGCTCCCGCTCGTCCGGGCTCGCGTCGTACGGCGAGGCGAGGGCCCAGCCCGCGCAGACGAGGAAGAACCCGATGAACGCGGTCCACCAGGTCCGCCGGAACAGCAGCCGGCCCGAACTGCTGGAGCCGTGGCCGGATCTGCTCGCGGCGGGCGAGGGAGGAGAGGTCACGGAGGGGGAGTATGAGGACACGCGACCAAGATAACGGGTGGCCGAAATCGCCCGACCCGGGCGGCTGTGTGGCCGCCGGGCGTTGCACTTACGATTTCCCCGTGACTCAACTGGAATCGCCCTCGGAAGTGTCCGGCTCCACCGCGAAGGGCAGGATCGCCGGACTCCTGGGCCATAGCGCGGTGCGGTTCCTGGCCGCCGGCGTCACCAGCACGACCGTCGACATGGGCCTGCTGTACGTCCTGCACGGGGTGCTCGACCTGCCGCTCGCCCCGTCCACGTTCGTCGCGGTGCTGGCGGGCTTCACGACGAACTTCCTGCTGAACCGGATCTGGGCGTTCGACAGCTCCTCGCCGGTCGGCAAGCAGACCGCCCGCTACCTGGTGATGGCGGGCGGAAACTGGGTCGGCACCGTGCTGCTGGTCGGCGGCCTGGTGAAGCTGGGCCTCTTCTACCTGCTGGCCCGCGCGGTCGCGCTGGTGGTCCTCTCGGTGGTCAACTACTTCGGCTACAAGTACTGGGTGTTCCGGGACGAGTGACCGGGACGACGAAGGCCCGGCCGGAGGAATCCGGCCGGGCCTTCGCGCGTCGTGACGGGACCCCGGTCCCGCCGGGGCCTCAGGCCTGCTCGGTGCGCAGGCTCTCGGTGAACGCCTTGCAGGTCTCGTACGTCGGCAGCAGGCCGGAGGAGATCGCCTCCGCCAGCGACGGCGCGGCCTCGTCCCGGGCCGACAGCAGCGGCTGCTCGGCCGGCCACTCGATGCCCAGGTCGGGGTCGAGCGGGTGGACCGAGTGCTCGCCGGTCGGGTTGTACGTCTCGGAGCAGAGGTACGAGAGCGTGGCGTCGTCGCTCAGTGCGCAGAAGCCGTGGCCGAGGCCCTCCGGGATGTAGACCGCGCGGCGCTCCTCGTCGTCGAGCCGGACGCCCTCCCAACGGCCGAAGGTCGGCGAGCCGACCCGCAGGTCCACGATGACGTCGAGCACGGCGCCGCGCACGCAGGTCACGTACTTGGCCTGGCCGGGCGGCACGTCGGCGAAGTGGATGCCGCGGACCACGCCGCGCGAGGAGACCGACAGGTTGGCCTGGGCCAGCCGCAGCGGGTGGCCGACGACCTCGGCCAGCCGGTCGAAGCGGTACCACTCGGTGAACATGCCGCGCGGGTCGCCGTGCAGCTGAGGGGTGATCTCGACCAGGCCCTCGATGCTCAGTTCGCGGAACTTCACCGGGCGTCCTCCTCGTCCAGCAGGGCCAGCAGGTACTGTCCGTAGCCGCTCTTCAGGAGCGGTTCGGCGAGCTCGCGCAGCTGCTCGGAGCCGATCAGGCCGGCCCGCCAGACGGCCTCCTCGATGCAGCCGATCTTGAAGCCCTGGCGCTCCTCGATGACCCGGACGAACTCCGAGGCCTGCACCATCGAGACGAAGGTGCCGGTGTCCAGCCAGGCGGTGCCGCGGTCCAGGATCGTGACGTTCAGCTCGCCCCGGCGCAGGTAGGCGTCGTTGACCGCGGTGATCTCCAGCTCGCCGCGCGCGCTGGGCTTCAGGCCGCGGGCGATCTCCACGACCCGGTTGTCGTAGAAGTAGAGGCCGGGGACGGCGTAGCGCGACTTGGGCTTCTCGGGCTTCTCCTCGATGGAGATCGCCTGGCCGTTCTCGTCGAACTCGACCACGCCGTACGCGGTCGGGTCGGCCACCGGGTAGGCGAAGACCCGGCCGCCGGCGGAGTCGGTGTGCTCGGCCAGGCGCGTGCCGAGGCCGCTGCCGTGGAAGATGTTGTCGCCGAGGATCAGGGCGACGGACTCGTCGCCGATGAAGTCCGCACCGAGCACGAAGGCCTGGGCGATGCCTTCGGGCTTCTCCTGGACGGCGTACTCCAGCTTGAGGCCGAGCTGCGAGCCGTCGCCCAGCAGGCGTTCGAACTGCTCGCGGTCGGCGGGGGTGGTGATGATCAGGATCTCGCTGATGCCCGCCATCACCAGGGTGGACAGCGGGTAGTAGATCATCGGCTTGTCGAAGACGGGGAGCAGCTGCTTCGAGACCGCCCGGGTGAGTGGCCACAGGCGCGAGCCGGTCCCGCCGGCCAGGAGGATTCCACGCATGCGAGCAGCTTAAGTGAGAGCCGGGTGCGCCCCGTCCCGGGCCGTTCGAGGGGGCCGATCGGCGACGGTAGACTACGCGCATTATGCGCATCCTCGTGACCGGCGGCGCCGGATTCATCGGTTCGGAGTTCGTCCGTCAGCTCCTCGGAGCGGACGAGAGCGCCCGGATAACCGTCTTCGACAAGCTCACCTACTCGGGCGTCCTGGAGAACCTGGCCCCGGTGGCCGGCCACCAGGGCTACACCTTCGTGCAGGGCGACATCTGCGACGCGGACGCCGTCGACCAGGTGATGCCGGGCCACGACGTGGTGGTGCACTTCGCCGCCGAGTCGCACGTGGACCGTTCGATCGCCGGTGCGGGCCCCTTCGTCGTGACCAACGTCCTCGGCACCCAGGTCCTGCTGGACTCCGCCCGCAAGCACGGCGTCGGCCGCTTCGTCCACGTCTCCACCGACGAGGTCTACGGCTCCATCAGCGAGGGCTCCTGGACCGAGACCTGGCCGCTGGCCCCGAACTCCCCCTACTCGGCCTCCAAGGCCGGCTCCGACCTGCTGGCGCTGGCGTACCACCGCACCCACGGCATGGACGTCGTGGTGACCCGCTGCTCCAACAACTACGGGCACTACCAGTTCCCGGAGAAGGTCATCCCGCTGTTCACGACCAACCTGATCGACGGCAAGAAGGTGCCGCTGTACGGCAACGGCGGCAACATCCGCGACTGGCTGCACGTCTCGGACCACTGCCGGGGCATCGAGCTGGTCATGCGCGACGGCCGCGCCGGCGAGGTCTACAACATCGGCGGCGGCACCGAGGTCACCAACAAGGAGCTGACCGGCCTGCTGCTGGAGGCCGCGGGCACCGGCTGGGACATGGTCGAGTACGTCGAGGACCGCAAGGGCCACGACCTGCGCTACTCCCTGGACATCAGCAAGATCCGCGAAGAGCTCGGCTACGAGCCGCAGGTGTCCTTCCCGGACGGCCTCGCCGCGACCATCGCCTGGTACCGCGAGAACCGCGCCTGGTGGGAGCCGCTGAAGCAGAAGGCGGCCCTGGCCAAGTGACCGTGAACGCCGCCGGCCGGGTGCGCTGGCTGGTCACCGGCGCGGCCGGGATGCTCGGGCAGGACCTGCTGTCGGTGCTGGCCGCCGACCCGGCCGCCGGGGTCACCGCGCTGCGCCGGGCGGACCTCGACATCACCGACGCCGCGGCCGTGCGGGCCGCCGTCGAGGGCCACGACCTCGTGGTCAACTGCGCCGCGTGGACGGACGTCGACGCCGCGGAGACCGAGGAGGAGGCCGCCACCGCCGTCAACGGCACCGGCGCGCGCCACCTGGCCGCGGCCTGCGCCGGGACCGGTGCCCGGCTGCTGCAGGTCTCCACCGACTACGTGCTGCCGGGCGACGCCACCGAGCCCTGCCCGGAGGACGCCCCGACCGCGCCGGTCAACGCGTACGGCCGGAGCAAGCTGGCGGGGGAGCGGGCCGTCGCCGAACTGCTCCCCGAGCACGGCTACGTGGTGCGCACCGCCTGGCTGTACGGCGAGCACGGCCCGAACTTCGTGGCCACCATGCTCAAGCTGGCCGCCCAGCGGGACACCCTGGACGTGGTCGACGACCAGCACGGTCAGCCGACCTGGTCGTACGCGCTGGCCGGCCGGCTGGCCGAGCTCGGCCGGGCCGCGCTCGCCGGGCGGGCCCCGGCCGGGGTCTACCACGGCACCGCGAGCGGCCGGACCACCTGGTGCGGACTGGCCCGGGAGACCTACGCGCTGAGCGGGCTCGACCCGGAGCGGATCCGCCCGACCACCTCGGAGGCGTTCGTCCGACCGGCCGTCCGCCCCGCCTTCAGCGTGCTGGGCCACGACCGCTGGGCCGCCGCCGGGCTGGCGCCGCTGCCCGAGTGGCGGGCCATGCTCGCCGAGGCCCTGGAGCGCCCGGCCTTCGAGGCGCTGCGCGTCGCGGCGGAGCGGTGAGCGGGGTGCTCGGCCGGATGACGCGCGCGCTGCCGCCGGGACTGCTGGCGGTCGGCGTGGGGACGGTCACCCTCGGGGGCGCCTCGTACGTGCACCTCGGGGTGGCCGGGCACGCGCTCGACCGCCAGGCGATCGCCGACGTCAACGTCCTGTGGACGATAGCCATGGCGTTCGCCCTCGGGCTGTTCTTCCCGGTCGAGCAGGAGCTGACCCGGGTGATCGCCGCCCGCGCCGCCCGGGGCGAGGGCGCGGCCCCGGTGCTGCGCAAGGCGACCGTGCTGACCGGCGGGCTGCTGCTGGTGGTGCTCACCGGGCTGGGGGCGTTCTCCCGCCCGCTCGCGGACACGTTCTTCCACGGCGACCGGAGCCTGGTGGTGGCCCTGGCCGCCGCTTTCGTCGGACCGGCCGCCTGCTACCTGACCCGCGGCGTGCTGGCCGGTCTCGGACACTTCGGTTCGTACGGCCTCCAGCTCGGCCTGGACGGCGTCCTGCGGATCGCCCTCTCGGTCGGCCTGCTGGTGGCGGGTGTGCACTCGGCGCTCGCGTACAGCCTGGTCCTGGCCGTCTCCCCGGTGCTGGCCATGCTCGTCAGCCTGCCGCGGACGCTGCGGATCGCCCTGCCCGGGCCGGCCATCGGCTGGCGGGAGCTGTGCAGCGGCCTGGGCATGCTGACCGTCTCCTTCCTGCTGGCGCAGTTCGTCGCCAACGCCGCCGTGCTCAGCATCAAGGTGCTGGCGCCCTCGCAGGCCGTCCTGGTCGGCGCGATCACCGGCGCGATGGTGCTCAGCCGGGTCCCGCTGTTCGTGTTCGGCGCGCTGCAGGCCTCGTTGATGTCGGGGCTGTCGACGGCCGCGTCGACCGGCGACCGGGTCGGCTTCCGCAAGCTCCTCACCAAGACCTGCGGCATCGTGACGGCCCTCGGGGTCCTCGGCGGGGTGCCCGCCGTGGTCCTGGGGCCATGGATGATTCACGTCGCGTTCAACGCGGACCGGCATGCTCTCGGCCCGGTGGACTTCCTCTGGCTCTCGGTGGGCACGCTCGCCTACCTGCTCGCCACAGTCGTCGGCCAGGCGGTCATCGCCCGCGGCCACCACCGCCGCCAACTGCTCGGCTGGGCGATCGGCACCGCCGCGCTGCTGCTGGTCACCTGCCTCCCGGGGGCCCCCGCCGTCCGGGTGGAGGCCGCCTACACCGCCGGTCCGCTGGTGGTGCTCCTGGTCATGTTGCTGGCGCTGCGCGGCGACGGTAGCGTGCGCGGCGCCGGTGCGGACTCCCCGCAGGCCGCCGTCTCCGCCGACTCGGTCTCCGCGAGCTGATCGCGATGTCGTCAGGGCTCCCCCCGGAGACGTCCCGCGGTACCGGTATCCCTAGCATGTGCCCCATTCACCCCCATGCCTCACCGAAGCGTGAAAGGCGAGATCCATCGTGCAGCTGAGTGTGCTGACTTCGATCACCGGCGTGCTGGTGCTCGTGTGGATCCTGGAGCTGCTGCGCCGTCAGCAGCTCCGGGAGAAGTACGCGGCCCTCTGGCTGGCCATCGGCGTCGTGATCGCCCCGCTGGGCTTCTTCCCCCGGCTGCTGGACTCGACGGCCCGCCGGCTCGGGGTCGCCTCCGGGGTCAGCCTCGTCCTGTTCGCCGGCTTCGTGCTGGTCCTGCTGGTCTGCGTGCACCTCAGCTGGGAGACCAGCCGGCTGGAGGCCGAGACCCGTACCTTGGCCGAGGACGTCGCGATGATGCGCGCCCACCTCGCCGAGCACCACGACTTCCCGATTGCCCGCTCCGGCAGCGACGTGAACGACCCCGAGGTGAAGGCATGATCGACGGCAAGCGGGTACTGATCATCCTCCCCGCCTGGAACGAGGCCGAGGGCCTGCCGAAGATCCTCCGCGAGATCCAGCAGAAGCTCCCCGGCGTGGACACCCTGGTGGTCGACGACGGTTCGACGGACAGCACCGCGGCGGTCGCCGCCGCCTACGGCTCGAAGGTCGCGCAGCTGCCGTACAACCTCGGTGTCGGCGGCGCGATGCGCTTCGGCTACCGCTACGCGCACCTGCACGACTACGACGTGGCGATCCAGTGCGACGCGGACGGCCAGCACGACCCGGCCTACGTGCCCGCGCTGCTGGAGAAGCTCCGCGACGAGGCGGACCTGGTCATCGGCGCCCGCTTCGCCGGCGAGGGCTCGTACAAGGTGCGCGGCCCGCGGGCCTGGGCGATGAAGCTGCTCTCGGTGGTGCTGTCGCGGGTCGCCAGGACCCGGCTCACCGACACCACCTCGGGCTTCAAGGCCTGCAACAAGCCGATGATCGAGTTCTTCTCGCACTGGTACCCGGTCGAGTACCTGGGCGACACCATCGAGAGCATGGTCGGCGCCGCCCGCTGCGGCTTCGTCATCCGCCAGGTCCCGGTCGCGATGCGCGAGCGGACCACCGGTACGCCCTCCGCCTCCCCGATCAAGGCGACGATCTACCTGGCCCGGGCCGGCCTGGTGCTGCTGCTGGCCCTCATCCGCCGCATGCCGGCGAACGTGAAGGCCATCGAGCCCGCCACCCGCGCCGCCGCCCGCCGCCCCGAGCTCATTGGCAAGGTCTAGGTACCCGATGTCCCGTTTCGAGATCCTGATGCCGTACTACGGCGACGTCCGGCTGATGCAGGACGCCGTCCGCAGCGTGCTGGCCCAGGACGGTGACGACTGGCGACTCACGGTCGTCGACGACGGCAAGGAGCCGGACGTCCCCGGCTGGTTCGAGTCCCTCGCGGACCCACGGGTGCGGTACCTGCGCAACGAGACCAACCTCGGCGTCAGCGGCAACTTCAACCGCTGCGTCCAGCTCGCCGAGTACGACTACCTCGTGCTCATGGGCTGCGACGACCTGATGCACCCCAACTACCTGAAGGTGGTCCGGGACGCGCTGGAGCGCTTCCCGGACGCCGGCATGGTCCAGCCCGGCGTGCTGGTCATCGGCGCCGACGGCAACCCGGTCGGCAGCCTCGCCGACACCGTCAAGCGCCGGCTGTACGCGCCGAAGGACCCCGGGCCGCTGCTGATGTCCGGCGAGCCGCTCGCGATGAGCCTGATGCGCGGCGACTGGCTGTACTTCCCGTCCGTGTGCTGGCGCACCAAGGAGATGCAGGCGACCGGCTTCCGGGCCGACCTGGGCGTCATCCAGGACCTCGCGATCATCGTCGACCTGCTGCTCGCCGACGTGTCGCTGGCGGTCGTGCCCGAGGTGTGCTTCAGCTACCGGCGGCACGCGGTCAGCGAGTCCTCGGTCACCGCCTTCACCGGCAAGCGCTTCGAGGAGGCCCGCCGCTTCTTCCGGGAGACCGCGGACCGGCTGGACGCGCACGGCTGGCACCGGGCGGCCACCATCTCCCGCCGCTTCGTCTCGTCCCGGCTGCACGCGCTCAGCATGATCCCCGCGGCCGGCCGCAAGGCGGGCCTGCGCGGCGTCGGGGCGATGCTGAGCCATGTGGCCGGCCGCCGGGCCTGACCCGTGAGATCCCTCCAGCAACCCCCTCCCAGCGCCCAGGAAGCGACCATGTCCCAATACGACGACGTCTGGCTGGTGATCCCCGCCTACAACGAAGGCCAGGTGATCGCCGATGTGGTGGAGAACGCCCGCAAGACGTTCCCGAACATCGTCGTGGTCGACGACGGGAGCACCGACGGCTCGGCCGAGCACATCCTGACCACCGGCGCCCACCTGGTGCGGCACCCGGTCAACCTCGGCCAGGGCGCCGCCCTGCAGACCGGGCTCTCCTACGCGTTGCAGCAGCCGGACGCCCGCTACTTCGCCACCTTCGACGCCGACGGCCAGCACCAGACGGCCGACGTCGAGAAGATGGTCGCCGTGCTGCGCGGCGGAACCGCCGACGTCGTCCTCGGGTCGCGGTTCATCGAGCAGTCCGAGCAGGTCCCGATGATCAAGCGCGTGGTGCTCCGCACGGCGGCCGCGGTCAGCCCGACCGCCCGCAAGCTGAAGCTCACCGACTCGCACAACGGCCTGCGCGTGATCAACCGTGAGGCGGCCTCCCAGCTGCGCATCACCATGAACGGGATGGCGCACGCCTCCGAGATCGTCGGCCTGCTGGCGAAGTCCTCGCTGCGCGTCGTGGAGGTCCCCGTGGACATCCTCTACACCGACTACTCACGCGCCAAGGGCCAGTCCCTGATCAACGGCGTCAACATCCTCTTCGACATCTCGCTCCGGGAGCGTGGCCGGCGATGAAGTACTTCTGGATCCAACTGGTGCTGGTGCTGGGCTCCGGCACGGCGGCGCTCATCTTCATCCGGCGCTGGGACCGGACCAACACCCGGGCCTGGAAGCGCATCGCCTTCGTGCTGTTCGTGCTCGCGAACATCTACGCGGTGCTGCGCCCGAGCGACGTCACCTGGGTGGCGAACCGGCTGGGCGTCGGCCGCGGCACCGACCTGGTGCTGTACATGATGGTCCTGGCGCTGGCCTTCCTGGCGCTCAACACCTACCTGCGCTTCCGCTCCCTGGAGAAGAAGCTCACCGACATGGCCCGCACCGTCGCCATCACCGAGGGCGCGCGGCTCAACCAGGAGCGCTTCGACGAGAAGGTCTCCGGCTAGCTCCGGGCGGTCCCCGCGGGACCGCACGAACCGGGCCCGGTACGCACAGCGCGTACCGGGCCCGGAGTCGTTTCGGGGGGAGGGTCAGGACGAGACCTCCGACAGCGGCCGCACCGGCGCCGCCGGCGGCTGCTCCGGCCGCGGCGGCTTGCGCAGGCCCAGGTCCTTCAGCTTGAGCGCGGGCTTCTCCACGGCGTGCCAGGAGCAGAACGCGGCGGCCACCGAGAGCGCCACCGAGGCCGCCGTGTACGTCCAGTACCCGTGCTTGCCGACGCCCCAGAGCGCGAGGCACTGCTGGATCGGGAACGCGTAGATGTACACCCCGTACGAGAGGTCGACCTTGGTGCCGACCTTGGTCAGCGGGCCGGGCATCCGGCAGGCGAGCCAGATCAGCAGGTAGGCGAAGGCGGGCAGGCCGAACAGGGTGAAGCCGCCGTACCGGGCGGTGCCGAGGAAGACGAGGGCGGCCAGCACGCCGGCCGGGTCGTTGATCGGCAGCCGCTTCTTGTACAGCTCCGCGACCGCGCCGAGGCCGAACATGAAGGTCAGCGGGATGAACATGTCCAGGCTGATCGCGCCCAGGAACGGCAGCTGCCAGCCGGTGAGGCCGGTCGGCGCGTACTCGGGGGCGCGCAGCAGGTGGAAGCCCGTCGCGAGGTGGACCAGGTAGGCGTAGAGCCCCAGGACCATCAGGCCGACGGCCCAGCGCGCGCGCCGCAGCACGCCGACCGCGGCCAGCGAGACCACCAGCAGGTAGCAGAGCACCTCGTACGCCAGCGACCACACCGAGCCGTTGAAGGCGGTGGGGTGCGGCACGTGGTCGAGCAGACCGGAGATCCCCCACTGGTTCACCCCGATCGACCAGTTGGCCTCCAGATATGCCAGCGGGCCCTGCGGGTGCGACCAGAAGCCGGCCAGCCGGCCCTGGTGGTACGCGACGACCGGGGCGACCACGAACGCCGTCAGCAGCAGGCAGGCCCAGAGCCCGGGGAGGATCCGGATGCCGCGGTTCCAGAGGAACCGGGCCGGGCTCAGCCGCATGCCGCTGCGGGTGATCAGCAGCCCGGAGAGCACGAAGAAGCCGCTCACCGCGATCGCGCCGACGTTGGTCTGGCCGCGGCTCTCCAGCAGTCCGAGGTCGGGCTCGCCCAGCCCGAGCGGCATCGCGTGGGCGAAGATCACGGCCAGGGCGAGGACGAGCCGGAGCAGGCCGAAGCCGTTCTTCCGTCCGAGGGCCTCCGACAGCGGCGGACTGGCCGTCAGGACCGACCTCTTGCGTGCGGTGTGCGACATGGGCGGGGGACTCCGGGCCGGTGGTCGTGGCGGGACGTGGACTGCGCGCCTCACCCTATCCGCCCGGGTTCCGGGGCTGACGGGCGCCGGAAGGTGCCTCAGGTGCAGCGGAAGGGGCCCCCGGTGGAGCGGAGGCGCGCCATGACACGCTCTTGGGGGTGCGATTACCATGAGTCCCGGCCAGGGCCCGGCTTCGCCGGCGGCGACGATCCATCCGCCGGACGCCCACAGCACGTCAGGAATTTCGGCCGACCTGTGCCGAACGGGCGCCCGGCCGCCGCCCGCAGAGCTCGCCCGCACCCGGCGAGCCGGTCCGACCCGCGGCAGTGTGCCGCTTCACGGAAGCGAAGAGACATGACGGATTTGGCCCCGGACGTCGTCGGCGGCCGCGCCGGCGTGCCCGACGGCGAGGCGACCACGGCGTCCTCCGACGGATCGCCGGGCGGCCGCCGGGGCGACCGCTTCTCGCGGTGGACCGAGAAGCGCTGGTTCCTCCCGTTGGCGGAAGGCCTGGTCAGCGTCGGCGTCGCGCTCGGCTTCATGCTGCTGTGCACGCACATCAGCGTCAACCCCACCACCCGGATCGGCCAGGTCAGCGGCCTCGCCAAGATCCAGCAGTACGCGGCGCTGCTCGGCATCCCGCTCCTCGCGGTGCTGCTGCTGCTCGCCTACCGCGGGACGCTGCGCTACTACCGGGTCGCGCAGCGGCTGGCCTGCGCCGCCGTCGCGGGCCTGGGCACCGGCGTGGTGGCCGGCGGCATAGTGGTGGCCCTGCACGGCACCCCCTGGGGCCTCGGCGGCCAGGAGGGCGACCCGGGCAACCTGATGGGCATGGCGAACGACATGCTGCGCGGCAAGGGCCTGCCCGGGGTGTACCCCCCGCTGTTCCCCGCCCTGCTCGCGGTCTGGGCCAAGCTCTTCCACAACGGCATCGCCGGCGTGGGCCACGCGCTCAAGGACCTGCAGCTGATCCTCAGCGCGCTCGTCGGGCCGATGGCCTACCTCTCCTGGCGCATGCTGCTCCGCCCGTTCTGGGCGATGGCGGTCGCGGTGCCGGCGTCGATCGTCTTCCTCGACCCGATCCGCCCGTACAGCCACGGCTCCATGCTGGTGCTGCTGCCGCTGCTGGCGGCCTGCTTCCGGGAGATCCGCCGGGTCGACGAGCTCTCGACCCGCTCGGCGCTGCTGCGCGGCCTCGGCTTCGGCGCCGCGTTCGGCGTGATGTTCCTCTGGTACTCGGGCTGGTACCTGTGGGCCGCGCCGGGCTCGTTCGTCCTGGTCCTGATGATCTTCCCGTGGCGCCGCGGCCGGACCGCCCTCACCCGCGCGCTGGTCTTCCTGGGCACCATGCTGGTCACCGCCGGCGTCATCGGCGCCCCGCTGCTGTACCAGCTGGCCCGCCTCGGCGCCTCCACGCTGGACCGCTACGCCTACATCAACACCTACATCGACCCGGCCTACGTCATGGGCTGGGCCTCGGACCGCTCCGGCGACCTGACGTACCACAACTGGCCGCCCCAGGGCGACATCGCCGGGCAGACCGGCTTCGGCGTGCTGCTGCTGCTCGGCGTGGGCATCGGAGTCGGCCTGGGCCTGCGCAACATGGTGATCCGCACCGCCGGCTTCGTCCTGGCCGGTGCCTGGCTGATGCGCTTCTGGTTCGCCTCGCACATGGAGCACAACCAGGCCGTCCAGCTGTACCCGCGCACGACCTGGATCATCCTCTACTGCCTGATCATCCTGGCGGTCATGGGCGTCATGCTGACCTACCAGCGCGGCTTCGGCTGGGTCCGGAGCACGCTGGCCGAGGTGGCCCCGTCCCGGGCCGCGCGGATCTCGCCGCGGGTGATGGCGCAGCTGGCCGCCGGCCTGGTCTGCGCGCTCGCCCTGTTCGCGACCATGGGCGGCTCCTGGTCGGCCAACCGCTTCATGCCGTCCACCAACCCGGGCGTCGAGGACATGGGTCTGGACGCGCTCCGCGCCCACCTGCAGCAGCTCGACAACGGCCAGTGCCCCAAGTACTCGCCGTACAAGGGCAAGCAGGCCTGCAACCCGATCAACATGGACCTGACCGAGTACACCTTCGGTCCGGACCCGATGAAGCTCTGGTGCGCCAACACCACGTCGCGGGACGTGGACGTCACCTGCGGGCGCCCGCCCAAGAACTGACCTGCGGATTCACCCCGTCGGGGCCGGTGAGGAGCACCTCACCGGCCCCGATTGGCATCTCGGCTGCTCCATGTGGCAGTATGTCCAAGTTGCTCGGTTGAGTGCCGATGCTGCGCGCCTCCCGCCGGGAGGACCGGAAGCGAGTCCCACGTACTCGTCGTTCCCGTGATGGCCGTCAAGCGTGAGTTCTACGCCACGGCAGCTGCGGGGCGAAAGTACGGGAATCTTCCGGGAAGCGTACGCGGGGCCTCGATCCGGCATCCCCCACCCCGAAAGTTCGAAACCGACGAAGTACTTCGCCGGTTTTTTGCAAGCGCGAAGGCGACACGCCCGAGCGCGGGGGTCGGAGGGGAGTCGTGCAGTGACTAAGGACAAAGGACTACTGAGTAGCCATGGCGGGACAGAAGATCCGCATCCGGCTCAAGGCCTACGACCACGAGGTCATCGACTCCTCGGCGAAGAAGATCGTCGAGACGGTGATCCGTACTGGTGCGCAGGTCGCGGGCCCGGTGCCGCTGCCCACTGAGAAGAACGTGTACTGCGTCATCCGCTCGCCGCACAAGTACAAGGACTCGCGCGAGCACTTCGAGATGCGTACTCACAAGCGTCTGATCGACATCCTCGACCCCACGCCGAAGACGGTTGACTCGCTCATGCGTCTCGACCTGCCGGCGGGCGTCGACATCGAGATCAAGCTCTGAGAGGCGCACCGAAGATGGCTAAGCAGATTAAGGGCATCCTGGGCGAGAAGCTCGGCATGACCCAGGTCTGGGACGAGAACAACCGGGTCGTTCCGGTGACCGTCGTCAAGGCTGGGCCCAATGTCGTGACCCAGGTCCACACCGCCGACAGCCCGGCCGGCTACAGTGCCGTCCAGCTCGGCTTCGGCGAGATCGACCCCCGCAAGGTGAACAAGCCCCTCGCGGGCCACTTCGCCAAGGCCGGTGTCACCCCGCGCCGCCACCTGGTCGAGATCCGTACCTCGGACGCTTCCGAGTACACCCTGGGCCAGGAGATCACCGCCGAGCTGTTCGAGGCGGGTGTCAAGGTCGACGTGACCGGCACCTCCAAGGGCAAGGGCTTCGCCGGTGTCATGAAGCGTCACAACTTCAAGGGTCTCGGCGCCGGTCACGGCACCCAGCGCAAGCACCGCTCGCCCGGTTCCATCGGTGGCTGCGCCACCCCGGGCCGTGTGTTCAAGGGCCTGCGCATGGCTGGTCGGATGGGCCACGAGCGTGTGACCACCCAGAACCTGACCGTGCACGCGGTCGACGCGGAGAAGGGTCTGCTGCTCATCAAGGGCGCCGTCCCGGGCCCGAACGGCGGCCTCGTCCTCGTCCGCACCGCGGCGAAGGGGCTGTGAGGAAATGAGCACCATTGACATCCTGTCGCCGGCTGGCGACAAGACCGGCAGCCTCGAGCTTCCGGCCGAGATCTTCGACGCGAAGGTCAGCGTTCCGCTGATGCACCAGGTCGTCGTGGCGCAGCTCGCTGCGGCCCGTCAGGGCACCCACAAGACCAAGACTCGCGGCGAGGTCCGCGGTGGCGGCAAGAAGCCGTACCGCCAGAAGGGCACCGGCCGCGCCCGTCAGGGCTCGACCCGTGCGCCGCAGTTCGCCGGCGGTGGCGTCGTGCACGGTCCCGTGCCGCGCGACTACTCGCAGCGGACCCCGAAGAAGATGATCGCCGCCGCCCTGCGCGGTGCGCTCACCGACCGGGCCCGCCACAACCGCATTCACGTCGTCACCGGCGTGACCGCGACCGAGGCGCCGTCGACCAAGGCCGCCAAGAGCCTGTTCGGCAAGATCACCGAGCGCAAGAACGTCCTCCTGGTCGTCGAGCGCGAGGACGAGCTGGGCCTGAAGTCCGCTCGCAACCTGCCGCACGTGCACATCCTGGACGCCGGTCAGCTGAACACCTACGACGTGCTCGTCTCCGACGATGTGGTCTTCACCCAGGCCGCCTTCGAGCGTTTCGTGGCCGGTCCGGTCGCGTCCGCCAAGGCCGTTGCCGCTGAGGGCGAGCTCGAAGGGAGCGCCGCCTGATGAGCGACGTTACGAGCAAGACGTTCACGGACCCCCGTGACGTCCTGGTGAAGCCGGTCATCTCCGAGAAGAGCTACAGCCTTCTCGACGAGAACAAGTACACGTTCATCGTGTCGCCGGGCGCCAACAAGACCCAGATCAAGCAGGCCGTCGAGGCGGTCTTCTCGGTCAAGGTCGAGGCTGTCAACACGATCAACCGTCAGGGCAAGCGCAAGCGGTCCAAGACGGGCTTTGGCAAGCGCAAGGACACCAAGCGCGCCATCGTGACGCTGGCCGAGGGCAACCGCATCGACATCTTCGGTGGTCCGGTCTCCTGAACAAGGAGATCGTGATCGTCGATTAGGACGAGGACGAGAGAGCCAAATGGGCATCCGCAAGTACAAGCCGACTACGCCGGGCCGTCGTGGCTCCAGCGTGGCCGACTTCGTAGAAATCACGCGGTCCACGCCGGAGAAGTCGCTGGTTCGCCCCCTGCACAGCAAGGGCGGCCGTAACAACGCCGGTCGTGTCACCGCTCGCCACCAGGGTGGCGGTCACAAGCGCGCCTACCGCGTGATCGACTTCCGTCGTCACGACAAGGACGGCGTGCCGGCCAAGGTCGCGCACATCGAGTACGACCCGAACCGCACCGCGCGCATCGCGCTCCTGCACTACGCGGACGGCGAGAAGCGCTACATCATCGCGCCGCGCGGCATCACGCAGGGTGACCGGATCGAGAACGGCGCTGGCGCCGACATCAAGCCGGGCAACAACCTGCCGCTGCGCAACATCCCGGTCGGTACCACCATCCACGCGGTGGAGCTGCGTCCCGGTGGCGGTGCCAAGCTGGCCCGCTCCGCCGGCTCCGGCATCCAGCTGCTGGCGCGTGAGGGCAAGATGGCGCACCTGCGCATGCCCTCCGGTGAGATCCGCCTGGTGGACGCGCGCTGCCGCGCGACCGTCGGCGAGGTCGGCAACGCCGAGCAGTCGAACATCAACTGGGGCAAGGCCGGCCGCATGCGCTGGAAGGGCGTCCGCCCGACCGTGCGTGGTGTCGCCATGAACCCGATCGACCACCCGCACGGTGGTGGTGAGGGTAAGACCTCCGGTGGTCGCCACCCGGTCTCGCCGTGGGGTAAGCCCGAGGGCCGTACCCGTCGCCCGAACAAGGCGTCGGACAAGCTCATCGTGCGCCGCCGCAAGACCAACAAGAAGCGCTAGGAGCAGGTCAGATGCCGCGCAGTCTCAAGAAGGGCCCCTTCATCGACGGCCACCTCATCAAGAAGGTGGACGCTCAGAACGAGGCGGGTACTCAGAACGTCATCAAGACCTGGTCCCGTCGTTCCGTGATCTCGCCGAGCATGCTCGGTCACACGATCGCGGTCCACGATGGCCGCAAGCACGTCCCGGTGTTCGTCACCGAGTCGATGGTCGGCCACAAGCTCGGCGAGTTCGCTCCGACCCGCACCTTCCGTGGCCACGTGAAGGAAGACCGGAAGTCGAAGCGTCGCTAAGCGCCTGAGCTTGACGCGCCACAACGACTCAATGACTTACTCCATTAAGGGGACAACCATGGAAGCCAGGGCTCAGGCGCGGTACATCCGCGTGACGCCCATGAAGGCCCGCCGCGTGGTGGACCTCATCCGTGGCATGAATGCCACGGAGGCCCAGGCCGTCCTGCGTTTCGCTCCGCAGGCCGCCACCGTGCCGGTCGGCAAGGTGCTCGACAGCGCCATTGCCAACGCCGCGCACAACTACAACCACTCCAACGTGGACGACCTCTACATCTCCGAGGCGTACGTTGACGAGGGCCCGACCCTGAAGCGGTTCCGTCCGCGTGCCCAGGGCCGCGCCTACCGGATCCGCAAGCGGACCAGCCACATCACCGTGGTCGTCAGCAGCAAGGAAGGGACCCGGTAATGGGCCAGAAGGTTAACCCGCACGGGTTCCGTCTCGGCATCAGCACGGACTTCAAGTCCCGCTGGTACGCCGACAAGCTGTACAAGGACTACGTCAAGGAAGACGTCGCGATCCGTCGTCTCATGACGAAGGGCATGGAGCGCGCCGGCATCTCGAAGGTCGAGATCGAGCGCACCCGTGACCGCGTCCGCGTGGACATCCACACCGCCCGTCCGGGCATCGTGATCGGCCGCCGCGGCGCGGAGGCCGACAAGATCCGGGGCAACCTGGAGAAGCTGACCGGCAAGCAGGTCCAGCTGAACATCCTCGAGGTCAAGAACCCCGAGCTGGACGCCCAGCTCGTGGCTCAGGGCGTCGCGGAGCAGCTGTCCTCCCGCGTCTCCTTCCGCCGTGCCATGCGCAAGTCGATGCAGGGCACCATGAAGTCCGGCGCCAAGGGCATCAAGGTCCAGTGCTCCGGTCGTCTCGGCGGCGCCGAGATGAGCCGTTCGGAGTTCTACCGCGAGGGGCGCGTGCCGCTGCACACCCTGCGTGCGAACGTCGACTACGGCTTCTTCGAGGCCAAGACCACCTTCGGCCGCATCGGCGTGAAGGTCTGGATCTACAAGGGCGACGTCAAGAACATCGCCGAGGTCCGCGCTGAGAACGCCGCTGCCCGCTCGGGCAACCGCCCGGCCCGTCCCGAGGGTGGTCGTCCCGCCCGCGGTGGCGAGCGCCGTGGTGGCGAGCGCGGTGGCCGTGGCCGTCGTCCCGCCGCTGCCGAGGCCCCCGCGGCCCCGGCCGCCGAGGCTCCGGCTGCAGAGAACACCGGAACGGAGGCCTGACCCCAATGCTGATCCCCCGTCGGGTCAAGCACCGCAAGCAGCACCACCCGAAGCGCCGTGGCGCTGCCAAGGGTGGCACCGAGCTGGCGTTCGGCCAGTTCGGCATCCAGGCCGTCACCCCGGCCTACGTGACGAACCGTCAGATCGAGTCCGCTCGTATCGCGATCACCCGTCACATCCGCCGTGGCGGCAAGGTCTGGATCAACATCTACCCGGACCGCCCGCTCACCAAGAAGCCGGCCGAGACCCGCATGGGTTCCGGTAAGGGTTCGCCGGAGTGGTGGATCGCGAACGTGCACCCGGGTCGGGTCATGTTCGAGCTGTCGTACCCGAACGAGAAGGTTGCTCGCGAGGCGCTCACCCGCGCCGCGCACAAGCTGCCGATGAAGTGCCGGATCGTCCGGCGCGAGGACGGTGAGAGCTGATGTCGGCCGCTACCAAGGCTGCTGAGCTTCGCTCGCTGGACAACGAGGGTCTCGTTGCCAAGCTTCGCGAGGCCAAGGAGGAGCTGTTCAACCTCCGCTTCCAGGCGGCGACCGGGCAGCTCGACAACCACGGACGGCTCAAGCTCGTCCGCAAGGACATCGCGCGGATCTACACCCTGATGCGCGAGCGCGAGCTGGGCATCGAGACGGTGGAGAACGCCTGATGACTGAGAACACCAACGAGACGCGCGGTTTCCGCAAGACCCGTGAGGGTCTCGTCGTCAGCGACAAGATGGACAAGACCGTCGTCGTCGCCGTCGAGGACCGCGTCAAGCACGCTCTGTACGGCAAGGTCATCCGCCGTACGAACAAGCTGAAGGCGCACGACGAGCAGAACGCGTGCGGCGTGGGCGACCGGGTCCTCCTCGCGGAGACCCGCCCGCTGTCCGCGACGAAGCGCTGGCGCGTCGTCGAGATCCTCGAGAAGGCCAAGTAACGAAGCCGATGAGGTACGGCCGTATGTGCACCGGGTCCGTTCAGGACGCCGGTGTGAGCAGCGGCCGGCCCGTCGACTCTCGTTGACGATCAGGAGAAAGCTGTGATCCAGCAGGAGTCGCGACTGCGTGTTGCCGACAACACTGGTGCCAAGGAGATCCTTTGCATCCGTGTTCTCGGTGGCTCCGGTCGCCGCTACGCCGGAATCGGGGACGTCATCGTCGCGACCGTCAAGGACGCGATCCCCGGTGGCTCGGTGAAGAAGGGTGACGTCGTCAAGTGCGTCGTCGTCCGCACCGTCAAGGAGCGTCGTCGTCCGGATGGCTCGTACATCCGTTTCGACGAGAACGCTGCTGTCGTGCTGAAGAACACCGAGGGTGACCCCCGTGGCACCCGCATCTTCGGCCCGGTGGGCCG
Source organism: Kitasatospora sp. NPDC086791 (assembly GCF_040685975.1). NCBI lineage: Bacteria > Bacillati > Actinomycetota > Actinomycetes > Kitasatosporales > Streptomycetaceae > Kitasatospora > Kitasatospora sp. NPDC086791. Next base: position 67,161 of record NZ_JBFBOC010000005.1, read on the forward strand.
CGAGCTGCGCGACAAGAAGTTCATGAAGATCATCTCGCTGGCGCCGGAGGTGCTCTAACCCATGGCGAACAGCATGAAGATCAAGAAGGGTGACCTGGTTCAGGTCATCACCGGCAAGGACAAGGGCAAGCAGGGCAAGGTCATCCAGGCCCTGCCGGCTGAGAACAAGGTCCTGGTCGAGGGTGTGAACCGGGTCAAGAAGCACACCAAGCCGGGTCCGGGCACCCAGGGTGGCATCGTCACCGTCGAGGCCCCGGTTCACGTCTCCAACGTCCAGCTGGTCGTGGAGAAGGACGGCAAGAAGGTCGTCACCCGCGTTGGCTACCGCTTCGACGACGAGGGCAACAAGATCCGCGTTGCCAAGCGAACCGGTGAGGACATCTGATGTCTGAGACGACTGTTGAGAAGGTGGCCCCCCGCCTCAAGGAGCGTTACAACTCCGAGATCAAGGGCCAGCTGCACGAGCAGTTCAAGTACGAGAACGTCATGCTGATCCCCGGCCTGGTCAAGGTCGTGGTCAACATGGGTGTCGGCGAGGCTGCCCGTGACAGCAAGCTGATCGAGGGCGCGATCCGCGACCTGACCGCGATCACCGGTCAGAAGCCGGCCGTGACCAAGGCCCGCAAGTCCATCGCGCAGTTCAAGCTGCGCGAGGGCCAGCCGATCGGCACGCACGTCACCCTCCGTGGTGACCGCATGTGGGAGTTCCTGGACCGTCTGGTTTCGCTGGCCCTGCCGCGAATCCGCGACTTCCGCGGCCTTTCCCCGAAGCAGTTCGACGGCCGTGGCAACTACACCTTCGGTCTGACCGAGCAGGTTATGTTCCACGAGATCGACCAGGACAAGGTCGACCGTCAGCGCGGTATGGACATCACCGTCGTGACCACCGCTCAGACCGACGACGAGGGCCGGGCGCTCCTGCGCGCTCTGGGCTTCCCGTTCAAGGAGGCGTGAGCCAATGGCGAAGAAGTCCCTCATCGCGAAGTCCGAGCGCAAGCCGAAGTTCGGCGTCCGGGCCTACACCCGGTGCCAGCGCTGCGGCCGTCCGCACTCGGTGTACCGCAAGTTCGGCCTGTGCCGTGTCTGCCTCCGTGAGATGGCGCACCGCGGCGAGCTGCCGGGCGTGACCAAGAGCTCCTGGTAGTCCTTCCCCTCCCAGGGAAAGACCCGGAACTCCGGCACACAGCGACGCAGAGGTGCCCGATCCCACACCGGCCCGTTTTGGGCCTGCCGTACGGATTCCCGTAAGGTAGTGGGGTCGGGCCCCCTGCCGCGGCTTCCCCATGGATGCCCGTGGCCCTCTTACGGGAGGGCTCGCACCCAGTCTTACTACGTCGCAGGTCCCCTGCGTTTGTGCCCCTGACGAACTCGCGAGAGTGCGGCAGGGGGACCTGGCGCGGAGAAACCACGGCGAGAGAGGCCTGAGGCCATCATGACCATGACCGACCCCATCGCAGACATGCTCACGCGTCTGCGTAACGCGAACTCGGCGTACCACGACTCCGTGGCGATGCCGGCCAGCAAGATCAAGGCGCACGTCGCCGAGATCCTGCAGCAGGAGGGGTACATCTCCTCCTACAAGGTTGAGGAGCCCACCGAGGGCGAGGTCGGCAAGAAGCTGACCATCGAGCTCAAGTTCGGCCCCAACCGTGAGCGCTCCATCGCCGGCATCAAGCGCATCAGCAAGCCGGGTCTGCGCGTTTACGCAAAGTCCACCAACCTGCCGAAGGTGCTCGGCGGCCTGGGCGTGGCGATCATCTCCACGTCCTCCGGCCTCCTGACCGACAAGCAGGCCGCCAAGAAGGGCGTAGGCGGAGAAGTTCTCGCCTACGTCTGGTAATTCGGGAAACGGAGGTACAGCAATGTCGCGCATTGGACGGCTGCCCATCCAGGTCCCCGCTGGCGTGGACGTCACCATCGATGGCCAGACGGTCTCGGTGAAGGGCCCGAAGGGCTCCCTCACCCACGTCGTCGCCGCGCCGATCGAGATCGGCAAGGGCGAGGACGGCACTCTGGCTGTCACCCGCCCCAACGACGAGCGTCAGTCGAAGGCCCTGCACGGCCTGACCCGCACGCTGGTGGCGAACATGATCACCGGCGTGACCGCGGGCTACCGCAAGTCGCTGGAGATCAGCGGTGTTGGTTACCGAGTCGCTGCGAAGGGCTCCGACATGGAGTTCCAGCTCGGCTACAGCCACCCGATCCTGGTCCCCGCGCCGGAGGGCATCTCCTTCGTCGTCGAGTCGCCCACCAAGTTCCACGTGGACGGCATCGACAAGCAGAAGGTCGGCGAGGTCGCCGCGAAGATCCGCAAGCTGCGCAAGCCCGACCCGTACAAGGCCAAGGGCGTCAAGTACGCGGGCGAGGTCATCCGCCGCAAGGTCGGAAAGAGTGGTAAGTAAGCGATGAGCGTCTCTGTCAAGATCGGCAAGGGCAACGCCTACAAGAGCGCCGCTCGCAAGCGCCGCGCGATCCGCGTTCGCAAGCGCGTCGTCGGCACCGAGGTGCGTCCGCGTCTCGTCGTGACGCGTTCGAACCGTCACATGGTCGCCCAGGTCATCGACGACGCCAAGGGTCACACCCTGGCGTCGGCGTCCACCCTCGACGTGTCCATCAAGGGCGCCGAGGGCGACAAGACCGAGCTGGCCAAGAAGGTCGGGAGCCTGGTCGCCGAGCGCGCCAAGGCCGCCGGCATCGAGTCGGTCGTCTTCGACCGCGCGGGCAACCGGTACGCCGGCCGCATCGCCGCCCTGGCGGACGCGGCTCGCGAGGCCGGGCTCGACTTCTAAGCCGCTCGTCGACTCTGTCGGCGGACGTAATCGAGAGAGGTAATTCCAATGGCTGGACCCCAGCGCCGCGGTAGCGGCGCCGGCGGCGGCACCGGTGGCGAGCGGCGTGACCGTAAGCGTGACGACCGGGGTAACGCCCCCGCCGTCGAGAAGACCGCTTACGTCGAGCGCGTCGTCGCGATCAACCGTGTCGCCAAGGTTGTCAAGGGTGGTCGTCGCTTCTCCTTCACCGCGCTGGTCGTGGTGGGCGATGGTGACGGCACCGTGGGTGTCGGTTACGGGAAGGCGAAGGAGGTTCCGGCCGCCATCGCCAAGGGTGTTGAGGAGGCCAAGAAGAACTTCTTCAAGGTCCCCCGTATCCAGGGCACCATCCCGCACCCGATCCAGGGTGAGAAGGCCGCCGGCGTCGTGCTGCTGAAGCCCGCCGCCCCCGGTACCGGTGTTATCGCCGGTGGTCCGGTGCGCGCCGTCCTGGAGTGCGCCGGCATCCACGACATCCTGTCGAAGTCGCTCGGCTCGGACAACGCGATCAACATCGTGCACGCCACCGTGGCTGCTCTGAAGGGCCTCGTGCGCCCCGAGGAGATCGCCGCCCGTCGTGGCCTGCCGCTGGAGGACGTGGCCCCCGCCGCTCTGCTGCGGGCGCGTGCTGCTGGGGTGAGCGCCTGATGGCTCGCCTGAAGATCACGCAGACCAAGTCGTACATCGGCAGCAAGCAGAACCACCGTGACACCCTGCGTTCGCTTGGTCTCAAGCGCATGCACGACGTCGTGGTGAAGGAGGACCGTCCCGAGATCCGCGGGATGGCCCACACGGTCCGTCACCTGGTGACGGTTGAGGAGGTGGACTGATCATGGGCGACAACCCGATCAAGATCCACAACCTGCGTCCCGCCCCGGGTGCCAAGACCGACAAGATCCGTGTGGGTCGTGGTGAGGGTTCCAAGGGTAAGACCGCCGGTCGTGGTACCAAGGGCACCAAGGCCCGCTACCAGGTTCCGCAGCGCTTCGAGGGTGGCCAGATGCCGCTCCACATGCGCCTGCCGAAGCTGAAGGGCTTCAAGAACCCGTTCAAGATCACGTTCCAGGTCGTCAACCTCGACAAGCTGGCCGAGCTCTACCCGCAGGGTGGCGAGGTCACGGTCGAGGACCTGGTCGCGAAGGGCGCGGTTCGCAAGAACTCCCTCGTCAAGGTGCTCGGCACCGGCGAGGTCTCGGTCGCGCTGCAGGTGACGGTCGACGCCGTCTCCGGCTCCGCCGCCGAGAAGATCAAGGCCGCCGGCGGCACGGTCACCGAGCTCGTCTGAGCCCGCTGAATACCGCCATCGAGCCCCGTACCTCCTCCGGGAGGTGCGGGGCTCGTGCCTTTTCCGGTCCGTTCCGGACCCGGTGGCCCGATTTCGGCCTCCGCCGGGAAACCCGGGAAATCCGGGGCGGCCGGCGGTCCGGCCCCGTAAAGGCCCTCGTTCTTTTGTGTGGCAAACCCGGGCATCCCGTACCCCGTGAGTGGGGGACGGGCCGTACGCGCTTCTTCGGAGTGGCCGCGCACTGTTAGAGTCCGTGGAGTTCCCTTGTAGGCTGCGCGTAGGCTCGCCTGTGCCGTCTGTACGGGAGCCCGTACCGCAAACTCCCCATTCAGGACCGACCCTCCCGCCGACGACGCGCGGGAGGCGCAGGAGGCACCGTGCTCAGTGCGTTCGCGCGGGCGTTCCAGACGCCCGACCTGCGCAAGAAGCTGCTGTTCACGCTGGGCATCATGGTGCTGTTCCGGCTGGGCTCGCACATTCCGATGCCAGGGGTCGACTTCACTGCGGTCAACACCTGCGTGAAGGCGACCGAGAAGAGCGGCCTCTTCGGGCTTGTCAATCTCTTCAGCGGTGGCGCACTTCTCCAGCTGACGATCTTCGCCCTCGGGATCATGCCGTACATCACGGCGAGCATCATCCTCCAGCTCCTCACCGTCGTGATTCCGCGACTGGAGATGCTGAAGAAGGAGGGCCAGGCCGGCCAGGCGAAGATCACCCAGTACACCCGCTACCTGACCATCGCGCTCGCCGTGCTCCAGGGCACCGGCATCATCGCGACGGCGTCGAGCGGCGCGCTGTTCTCCGGCTGCCCCGTGGCCAACCAGATCGTCCCGGACACCAGCGTGTTCCGGATCGCGGTCATGGTGGTGACGATGACGGCCGGCACCAGCGTGATCATGTGGCTGGGCGAGCTGATCACCGACCGCGGCATCGGCAACGGCATGTCGCTGCTGATCTTCACCTCGATCGCGGCCCAGTTCCCGACCTCGATGTGGGCGATCAAGCAGTCCGGCACCATCGGTGGCGGCTGGGTCGAGTTCCTGTCCGTGGTCGCGGTCGGCATCGTCGTCGTGGCGCTCGTCATCTTCGTCGAGCAGGCCCAGCGCCGGATCCCGGTCCAGTACGCGAAGCGGATGATCGGTCGCCGGGCGTTCGGCGGTACGTCGACGTACATCCCGCTCAAGGTGAACCAGGCCGGTGTCATCCCGGTCATCTTCGCCTCGTCGCTGCTCTACATCCCCGCCCTGGTGGTCCAGCTGACCAACAGCCAGGCGGGCTGGGCCACGTGGATCCGGACGAACTTCGTCAAGGGTGACCACCCGATCTACATGGCCACCTACTTCATGTTGATCGTCTTCTTCGCGTTCTTCTACGTCGCCATCTCCTTCAACCCCGAAGAAGTTGCCGACAATATGAAGAAGTATGGTGGGTTCATCCCGGGTATCCGGGCCGGCCGTCCGACGGCCGAGTACCTGAACTACGTGCTGACCCGTATCACGTGGCCGGGTTCGCTCTACCTGGGCCTGATCGCGTTGATCCCGATGATCGCCCTGGTCGCCTTCGGACAGCAGACCAACTTCCCGTTCGGCGGCACCAGCGTTCTCATCGTCGTCGGCGTCGGACTCGAAACTGTGAAGCAGATCGAGAGCCAGCTCCAGCAGCGCAATTACGAAGGGTTCCTCCGCTGATGCGTATCGTCCTCGTTGGTCCTCCCGGGGCCGGGAAGGGTACTCAGGCGCACCTGCTCGCCAAGACCCTGTCCATTCCCCACATCTCCACCGGCGACCTCTTCCGCGCCAACATCGGTCAGGGCACCCCGCTGGGGCTCGAGGCCAAGAGCTACATGGACGCGGGCCGTCTGGTCCCGGACGAGGTCACCATCGGGATGGCCAAGGACCGCATGCTCCAGGAGGACGCCGTCAACGGCTTCCTGCTCGACGGCTTCCCCCGCAACCTGGGCCAGGCCAAGGCGCTGGACGAGTTCCTCGCCGAGCAGGGCATCGCGCTGGACGGCGTGCTGGACCTGGAGGTGCCCGAGGACGAGGTCGTCCGCCGGATCGCCGGTCGCCGCCTGTGCCGCAACGACGGTGGCCACGTCTTCCACGTGGACTACAACCCGCCGAAGGCCGAGGGCGTCTGCGACGAGTGCGGCGGCGAGCTGTACCAGCGCTCGGACGACACCGAGGACAAGGTGCGCACGCGCCTGGAGGTCTACCACACGGAGACCGAGCCGATCATCGGGTACTACAAGGAGCAGGGTCTCCTGGTGACCATCCCGGCCCTCGGCAAGGTCGACGAGGTCACCGCCCGCGCGATCGAGGCGCTGAAGCAGGACAGCTGAGTCTCTCGGCGAACGTACGACGGTACGGCCGGGTCGCCCGCCCAGCGGGTGGCCCGGCCGTTTCGGCGTCGTACGGTGGTAGGCAGTGGTAATCCGGACTTGGAAGGCGTGACCAGATGGTGGAGATCAAGACCCCCGAGCAGATCGCGAAGATGCGAGCGGCCGGGCTGGTCGTCGCCGAGGCCCTCAAGGCCTGCCGCGAGGCGGTCGCTCCGGGGGTGACCACCCAGGAGCTCAACGACATCGCGGACAAGGTCATCACCGACCACGGTGCCACCTCGAACTTCCGCGCCCATCACGGCGGCCTGTGGTTCCCGGGCGTGATCTGCGCCTCGGTGAACAACGAGGTCGTGCACGGCATCCCGGGCGACCGGGTGCTGCAGGAGGGCGACCTCATCTCGATCGACTGCGGCGCCATCCTGGACGGCTGGCACGGCGACTCGGCGATCAGCGTGGCGGTCGGCGAGGTCCGCCCCGAGGTCGAGATGCTGAGCCGGGTCACCGAGGGCTCGATGTGGGCCGGCATCGCCCAGATGAAGAAGAACAACCGCCTGGTCGACGTCTCCAAGGCGATCGAGGGCTTCATCCGCCGCCAGCCGCTGCCGCCGAAGGGCAAGTGGGGCATCACCGAGGGCTACGGCGGCCACGGCATCGGCACCGCGATGCACATGGAGCCGCACGTGCTGAACTACGTCGAGCGCGGCCGCGGCAAGGGCCCCAAGCTGGTCCCCGGCACCGTGCTGGCGATCGAGCCGATGGTCTCGCTGGGCACCCCGCACACCACCGTCCTGGACGACGAGTGGACGGTCGTCACCAACGACGGCACCTGGGCCTCGCACTGGGAGCACTCGGTGGCCGTGACCGAGCAGGGCCCGCTGGTCCTGACCGCCTTCGACGGCGGCAAGGCCGAACTGGCGAAGCTGGGCATCACCGCAGCTCCGGACCCGCTCGCGTAGTCCCGGCGGCACCCGGCCGCCACCGGTGACAAGGGATCAGAGCCCTGGAGGTTTGGACCTCCAGGGCTTTTGTCCTATTTTTATCGGCTGGCAGTGGTGGGCACTGGCCGAACGAGCGAGCAGGAGAGAACACGTGCTCAAGGGATTCCGCGACTTCATGATGCGCGGCAACGTCGTCGACATGGCGGTCGGTGTGGTCATCGGTGCCGCGTTCACCGCGGTGGTGACCGGCTTCGTGTCCGCCTTCCTCACCCCGCTGGTCGGTGTGGTGGTCGGCGCGGCCGGCGACTTCAGCTCGTACAAGGCGACGGTGGCCGGGGTCACCTTCCCGTACGGCCAGTTCCTCAACGTCCTGATCGCCTTCTTCATGACCGCCGCGGTGCTCTACTTCTGCGTGGTGCTGCCGATCACCAAGGCGACCGCGCGCTACCTGCCGAAGAAGCCGAAGACCCCGAAGCGCCCCTGCCCCGAGTGCCTCACCGAGATCCCCGAGGCCGCCCGCCGCTGCTCGGCCTGCACCGCGCACGTGGAGCCGCTGACGGTCACCACCGGGTTCTGAGCCGGCCGGTGTGACGGGTACCGCTGTCCGGGGCCCCCGTTTTGGTCCACCGGACGCGCTGGCGTAGGATGGACCGTCGGCTCACTCGTAGCGTGCTTCAGCGCGCCCTCTTCCCTCCGGGGGAGGGGTGAACCCAGGTTCGCACGAGCGTTCCGCATACGGTAGCCGGTCCCGGAAGGTGGATCTCGCAGTTCATGGCTAAGAAGCAAGGCGCCATTGAGATCGAGGGCACCGTGATCGAGTCTCTGCCGAACGCGATGTTCAAGGTCGAGCTGCAGAACGGTCACAAGGTCCTCGCGCACATCAGTGGCAAGATGCGCATGCACTACATCCGCATCCTGCCGGACGACCGGGTCGTCGTGGAGCTCAGCCCCTACGACCTCACGCGCGGCCGGATCGTCTACCGCTACAAGTAAGAACGTCAGATCTAGACCCGGAGAACCTGAAACATGAAGGTCAAGCCGAGCGTCAAGAAGATCTGCGACAAGTGCAAGGTGATCCGCCGTCACGGCCGGGTCATGGTGATCTGCGACAACCTGCGCCACAAGCAGCGCCAGGGCTGATCTCTCCCCAGCATTTCTCGTAGTACTTCGCGCGACGCGAAAACGTCATAAGCGGGCTGCCCGATCCGTCCCCCTTCCGGGGCGGACTGCCACCCCCGGTCAGAGGCCGGGGCTCCCTCACCGTGAGGTGTCGGAGTAGGTAGCACGCAAGACCTCTGAAAAAGCACAGGAGCCTTGAATGGCACGCCTCGCCGGCGTTGATCTCCCCCGTGAGAAGCGGATCGAGATCGCCCTCACCTACGTGTACGGCATCGGCCGTACCCGCGCCCAGCAGACCCTCGCCGAGACCGGCGTCAACCCGGATGTCCGCGTTCGCGACATCTCCGAGGACGACCTGGTCAAGCTGAGCCAGTACATCGACGCCAACTACACGGTCGAGGGTGACCTCCGCCGTGAGGTGGCCGCCGACATCCGCCGCAAGGTCGAGATCGGCTGCTACGAGGGTCTGCGTCACCGCCGGGGCCTGCCGGTCCGCGGCCAGCGCACCCACACCAACGCGCGTACCCGCAAGGGCCCGCGTCGCGCGATCGCCGGCAAGAAGAAGCCGGGCAAGAAGTAGTCCGTCCCGTAACCGGACATCCCTCCGGCCCGCGGGTCAGCGGACCGACCACCTCAGTAGGAGAACAGACTTATGCCCCCCAAGGGTCGTCAGGCTGCCGGCGCGAAGAAGATCCGCCGCAAGGAAAAGAAGAACGTCGCTCACGGCCACGCGCACATCAAGAGCACGTTCAACAACACCATCGTTTCGATCACCGACCCCGCGGGCAACGTGATCTCCTGGGCCTCCGCCGGCCACGTCGGCTTCAAGGGCTCGCGCAAGTCCACCCCGTTCGCCGCGCAGATGGCCGCCGAGGCCGCTGCCCGTCGCGCGCAGGAGCACGGCATGCGCAAGGTCGACGTCTTCGTGAAGGGTCCGGGCTCCGGCCGCGAGACCGCGATCCGTTCGCTCCAGGCCACCGGCCTGGAGGTCGGCTCGATCCAGGACGTCACCCCCACCCCGCACAACGGCTGCCGTCCGCCGAAGCGTCGCCGCGTCTGACGCAGCGCCTTCGGGCTCTCGGTAGTACTGCTTGAAACCTCGTACGGGCTCCCACGTAGTGATTCGTCGCTTCCCGCGGGAGCCCGTACGCTTGGTCCCGTCGGCATCAAATAGTGGGTGCCGAAGACAACTGGAGGAACATCCCCCATGCTTATCGCTCAGCGTCCCTCGCTGACCGAAGAGGTCGTCGACGAGTTCCGCTCGCGGTTCGTGATCGAGCCGCTGGAGCCGGGCTTCGGCTACACCCTCGGCAACTCCCTGCGCCGCACGCTCCTGTCGTCGATCCCGGGTGCCGCTGTCACCAGCATCCGCATCGACGGCGTCCTGCACGAGTTCACCACCGTGCCGGGCGTCAAGGAGGACGTGACCGACCTCATCCTCAACATCAAGCAGCTGGTCGTCTCCTCGGAGCACGACGAGCCGGTCGTGATGTACCTGCGCAAGCAGGGCCCGGGTGTGGTCACCGCCGCCGACATCGCCCCGCCGGCGGGTGTCGAGGTGCACAACCCCGAGCTGGTCCTCGCCACCCTCAACGGCAAGGGCAAGCTGGAGATGGAGCTGACCGTCGAGCGCGGTCGCGGCTACGTCTCCGCCGTCCAGAACAAGGCCTCCGGCCAGGAGATCGGCCGCATCCCGGTCGACTCGATCTACAGCCCCGTGCTGAAGGTCACCTACAAGGTCGAGGCCACCCGTGTCGAGCAGCGGACCGACTTCGACAAGCTGATCGTCGACGTCGAGACCAAGCCCGCCATGCGTCCGCGCGACGCCATGGCCTCGGCCGGCAAGACCCTGGTGGAGCTGTTCGGCCTCGCCCGCGAGCTGAACATCGACGCCGAGGGCATCGACATGGGCCCGTCCCCGACGGACGCCGCCCTGGCCGCCGACCTGGCGCTGCCGATCGAGGAGCTGGAGCTCACGGTCCGCTCCTACAACTGCCTCAAGCGCGAGGGCATCCACACCGTGGGTGAGCTCGTCGCCCGCTCCGAGGCCGACCTGCTCGACATCCGCAACTTCGGTGCGAAGTCGATCGACGAGGTCAAGGCGAAGCTGGCCGGCATGGGCCTGGCCCTCAAGGACAGCCCGCCCGGGTTCGACCCGACCGCCGCCGCCGACGCCTTCGGCGCCGACGACCTGGACGACGCGGGTTACGCGGAGACCGAGCAGTACTGAAAGACTTGACCGCGGGGGCGGTTCCCCGGAACCGCCTCCGTCGTCGTGAAAGTCGTGCGGGCACAGTGCCCGTACGCCCGCTGCGGTACCTGGTACGGCCGCAGTCGGAGATTCGAGGAGTAATTCCATGCCGCGTCCCACCAAGGGTGCCCGCCTCGGCGGCGGCCCGCACCACGAGCCGCTGCTGCTCGCCGGTCTGTGCCGGGAGCTGTTCCAGTACGGCCGCATCACCACGACCGAGGCCAAGGCCCGTCGGATGCGCCCGCTGGCGGAGAAGCTGATCACCAAGGCGAAGAAGGGCGACATCCACAACCGTCGTCTGGTTCGCAAGACGATCACCGACATCGCCGTGCTGCACACCCTCTTCACCGAGATCGCGCCGCGCTACGAGAACCGCCCGGGTGGCTACACCCGTATCACCAAGATCGGTCCCCGTCGTGGCGACAACGCCCCGATGGCCGTGATCGAGCTGGTCGAGGCGCTGACCGTCGCGCAGACCGCCGTCGGCGAGGCCGAGGCCGCCACCAAGCGCGCCGTCAAGGAGGCCGATGAGGCCGCCGCCGTCGCCAAGGCCGACGAGGGCAGCAAGGCCGACGAGGCCGAGGCCGCCGAGCAGGCCTGACACCTCTAGGTGTGTTGCGGGCCCGTTCTCCCAGCGATGGGGGAGCGGGCCCGTTCCTTGTTCTTCGAGGTCCCCGGGAGAAGAGAAACACGTGGTCAACGATTGCGCCGAGCAGCCGCCGGTGAAGGACGGCCCGGCGGACGGGTACGTCCGGGTCCGGCTCGACCTCGCCTACCAGGGCGCCGAGTTCTCCGGCTGGGCCCGCCAGAAGGGCGGTCGCCGGACGGTCCAGGAGGAGATCGAGACCGCGCTGCAGATCGTCACCCGCAGCCCCCGACTGTTCCCGCTGACGGTGGCCGGCCGCACCGACGCCGGGGTGCACGCCCGCGGCCAGGTCGCGCACGTCGACCTGCCGGCCGAGCTGTGGGAGGCGCACCGGGAGAAGCTGCTGCGGCGGCTGGCCGGCCGGCTCCCCGGGGACGTCCGGATCTACCGGGTCGGCGAGGCACCGGCCGGCTTCGACGCCCGCTTCTCGGCGGTCTGGCGCCGGTACGCGTACCGGGTCGCCGACCACCCCGGCGGGGTGGACCCGCTGCTTCGCGGCCACGTGCTCTGGCACGACCGCCCGCTGGACCTCGACCGGATGAACGCCGCCGCCGAACTGCTGCTCGGCGAGCACGACTTCGCCGCGTACTGCAAGAAGCGCGAGGGCGCGACGACCATCCGCACCCTGCTGGAGCTGCACTGGGACCGCGTCCCGGTGGACCCGTACGCGGCCCAGGAGGGCTCGCTCGCGGTCGCCACCGTGCGGGCCGACGCCTTCTGCCACAACATGGTCCGGGCGCTGGTCGGCGCGATGCTGCTGGTCGGCGACGGGCACCGGCCGGTGGAGTTCCCGGGCGAGGTGCTGGCCGGCGGGGTGCGCAACTCCGCCGTCAACGTGATCCGGCCGTACGGACTGACGCTGGAGGAGGTCGGCTACCCGCCGGACGACCTGCTGGCCGAGCGGAACCGGGCGGCCCGGCGGATGCGGACCCTCCCGGGACAGCCCGTCGCGCCGCAGGCGGAGCCCGGAGCCGGTTCCTAAATCGGTTTTGGCCGGAGGCGTCCGCTTGGGACAATCCTTCCCATGGGACACGTCGAGATTTCGCACCTGGAGTACTACCTGCCGGACGGGCGGGTGCTGTTCGACGACGCGTCCTTCCGGGTGGGCGAGGGCGCCGCGGTCGCCCTGGTCGGCGCGAACGGCGCCGGCAAGACCACCCTGCTGCGGATGATCGCGGGGGACCTCCAGCCGCACGGCGGCTCGGTGACGATCAGCGGCGGGCTCGGCGTGATGCGCCAGTTCGTCGGCACCACCGGCCGCGAGGACCAGCGCTCCACCCCGGGCGCGCTGCCCGCGGACGCCTCGGTCCGCGACCTGCTGGTGTCGGTCGCCCCCGAGCGGATCGCGGTGGCCGCCCGCGCGGTGGACGCCGCCGAGCTGGAGATGATCGCCCAGGACGACGAGAAGACGCAGATGGCGTACGCCCAGGCGCTCTCCGACTGGGCCGACGTCGGCGGCTACGACTACGAGACCGACTGGGACGTCTGCACCACGGCGGCCCTCGGCGTGCCCTTCGACAAGGCCCAGTGGCGCGGCCTGAACACCCTCTCCGGCGGCGAGCAGAAGCGGCTCGTCCTGGAGGCGCTGCTGCGCGGCCCCGACGAGGTGCTGCTCCTCGACGAGCCCGACAACTACCTGGACGTCCCCGGCAAGCGCTGGCTGGAGGAGGCCATCAAGGCCACCTCGAAGACCGTGCTGTTCATCTCGCACGACCGCGAGCTGCTCTCGAAGACCGCCGACAAGATCATCGCCGTCGAGACCGGCGCCACCGGCAGCAGCGTCTGGGTGCACGGCGGCGGCTTCGACACCTTCCACGAGGCCCGGCGGGCCCGCTTCGAGCGCTTCGAGGAGCTGCGCCGCCGCTGGGACGAGGAGCACGCCAAGCTCAAGAAGCTGGTCGTCACCCTGCGCCAGGCCGCCGCCGTCAGCCACGAGATGGCCTCCCGCTACGCGGCCGCCCAGACCAGGCTGAAGAAGTTCGAGGACGCCGGCCCGCCGGAGGCGCCGCCGCGCGAGCAGAGCATCAGCATGCGGCTGAAGGGCGGGCGCACCGGCGTGCGCGCCTTCACCATGGAGCAACTGGAGCTCACCGACCTGATGCGGCCCTTCGACCTGGAGGTCTTCTACGGCGAGCGGGTCGCGGTGCTGGGTGCCAACGGCGCCGGCAAGTCGCACCTCCTGCGGCTGCTGGCCGGCGACGAGACGGTCGCGCACACCGGCGCCTGGAAGCTGGGCGCCCGGGTCGTCCCCGGCCACTTCCGGCAGACCCACGCCCACCCGGAGCTGTTCGGCCGCACCGTCCGCTCGATCGTCGAGGAGGAGCACGCGCTCAGCCGCGGCGCCGCGATGGGCGCCCTGCGCCGGTACGAGCTGGACCGCCAGGAGGAGCAGAAGTTCGAGTCGCTGTCCGGCGGGCAGCAGGCCCGGCTGATGATCCTCAAGCTCGAACTCTCCGGTGTGACGGCCCTGTTGCTCGACGAGCCGACCGACAACCTGGACCTGGAGAGCGCCGAGGCGCTGCAGGCCGGGCTGGAGGCCTTCGACGGCACCGTGCTGTGCGTCACCCACGACCGCTGGTTCGCCAAGACCTTCGACCGCTACCTGGTGTTCGGGGCCGACGGCCGGGTGTACGAGTCGCCGGAGCCGGTCTGGGACGTGACCCGGGTGGAGCGCGACCGCTGACGGGCGGCGGGCCTCCGGCGGGTGGGCGTCCAGGGCATTTTTGACCCGCTCCGCCCCTGCCGGTAACCTGGACGCTTGATGTGCGTATTGGCTCGCTCTATCTCACGTGAGAGGTCGGTACGCCGGAGACATCAGGTCGACGACCAGCGATCACCCTTGAATTGCGTCCAAGGGTGATCAGGCTGCTCTTCCGTCCGGGTGCTCCTGTCAGGACTCACTCACTGAAAAGCGAAGGCTACGACCGTGCGTACGTACAGCCCCAAGCCCGGCGACGTCCAGCGTCAGTGGCACGTCATCGACGCGACCGACGTCGTGCTGGGCCGCCTGGCTTCCCAGGCCGCCAACCTCCTCCGGGGCAAGCACAAGGCGATCTACGCGCCGCACGTTGACACTGGTGACTTCGTCATCATCATCAACGCCGACAAGGTGCACCTGTCCGGTAACAAGAAGACCCAGAAGCTGGCCTACCGCCACTCGGGCTTCCCGGGCGGTCTGCGCTCGGTGCGCTACGACGACCTGCTGGCGAACAACCCGGAGAAGGCCGTCGAGAAGGCCATCAAGGGCATGATCCCCAAGAACAGCCTGGGCCGTCAGATGCTCTCGAAGCTGAAGGTCTACTCGGGCGACCAGCACCCGCACGCTGCCCAGCAGCCGGTGCCGTTCGAGATCACCCAGGTCGCGCAGTAATTCGGCCACCAAGCCCCCCAACACTGAAAAGAGCTGAGGAACACCGTGGCCGAGACCACTGAAACCCTTGAGGTCGACTTCGACGAGACCGTCGTCGAGGGCGAGTACACCTCCGAGGAGAGCTACACCTCCGAGTCCCTGGCCGGCCGCTTCGGCGAGGCCGTCCCGGGCGCAGGCCTCGGCCGTCGCAAGGAGGCGATCGCCCGCGTGCGCATCGTCCCCGGCACCGGCCAGTGGAAGATCAACGGTCGCACCCTTGAGGACTACTTCCCCAACAAGGTGCACCAGCAGACCGTGAACGAGCCCTTCAAGCTCCTGGAGCTGGACGGCCGTTACGACGTCGTCGCCCGCATCAGCGGTGGCGGCGTGTCCGGCCAGGCCTACGCGCTGCGCCTCGGCGTCGCCCGTGCCCTGAACGAGGCCGACGTGGACAACAACCGCGGCGCGCTGAAGAAGGCCGGCTTCCTGACCCGTGACGCCCGCGCCGTCGAGCGCAAGAAGGCCGGTCTCAAGAAGGCCCGCAAGGCGCCGCAGTACAGCAAGCGCTAATCGCGTCCCAGGGGGGTGCGGTCCGCCCTGGCGGCGCACCCCCTTGGATGCGCGAAACCGTCGCCCCGGAGTACCACGCGTACTCCGGGGCGACGTGTTCCCCGGCTACTGTGCGGCGGCCGGGATCATCGGTTGGGTCCGAGCAGTTGGTGATGGAGGACGGGACAGTGGGACGACTCTTCGGTACGGACGGCGTACGCGGGGTGGCCAACGAGGGACTGACGGCGGAGCTCGCGCTCGGGCTGTCCGTCGCGGCGGCGCACGTGCTCGGCGAGGCCGGCGCCTTCGACGGCCACCGGCCGGTCGCGGTGGTCGGCCGCGACCCGCGTGCCTCGGGCGAGTTCCTGGAGGCCGCCGTCATCGCCGGTCTGGCGAGCGCCGGCGTCGACGTCCTGCGGGTCGGCGTCCTGCCCACCCCGGCCGTGGCCTACCTCACCGGCGCGCTCGGCGCCGACTTCGGCGTGATGCTGTCGGCCAGCCACAACGCCATGCCGGACAACGGCATCAAGTTCCTCGCCCGCGGCGGCCACAAGCTGGACGACCGGATCGAGGACGCGATCGAGTCCCACTACCGCAAGCACACGCTCGGCGAGGAGGACTGGAAGCGCCCGACCGGCGCGGCCGTCGGCCGGGTCCGCGAGTACACCGAGGGCTTCGACAAGTACGTCGCCCACCTGATCGGCGTGCTGCCCAACCGCCTGGACGGCGTCAAGGTCGTCATCGACGGCGCCCACGGCGCGGCCGCCTACGTCGCCCCCGAGGCCTTCGCCCGGGCCGGCGCCGAGGTCGTCCACACCCTGGGGGCCGAGCCCACCGGCCTCAACATCAACGACGGCGTCGGCTCCACCCACCTGGACCGGCTGCGCACCGCGATGAAGGAGCACAAGGCCGACTTCGGCATCGCGCTGGACGGCGACGCCGACCGCTGCCTGGCCGCCGACGCCGAGGGCGACGAGGTGGACGGCGACCAGATCATCGCCATCCTCGCGGTCGCCATGAAGGAGGCCGGCACCCTGCGCGGCAACACCGCGGTGGCCACCGTGATGTCCAACCTCGGCTTCAAGCTGGCGATGGAGCGCGAGGGCATCGAGCTGGTGGAGACCGCCGTCGGCGACCGCTACGTGCTGGAGGCCATGAAGGAGCACGGCTTCGCGCTGGGCGGCGAGCAGTCCGGCCACGTCATCCTGCTGGACCACGCCACCACCGGCGACGGCACCCTGACCGGCCTGATGCTGGGCGCCCGACTGGCCGCCACCAAGCAGCCGCTGGCCGACCTGGCCGCCGTGATGACCCGGCTGCCGCAGGTCCTGATCAACGTCAAGGGCGTCGACAAGTCCCGGGTGCGGACCAGCACCGAGCTGGCCGCCGCGGTCGCCGGCGCCGAGGCCGAGCTGGGCTCCACCGGCCGGGTGCTGCTGCGCCCGTCGGGCACCGAGCCGCTGGTCCGGGTGATGGTCGAGGCCGCCGACCCGGCGCAGGCCGAGACGGTCGCGCAGCGGCTGGCCGAGGCGGTGCGCACCCACCTGGGCTGAGCCCGTGGGCCCGACCGTGCGGAAGGCCCCCACCGGGTTTCCGGTGGGGGCCTTCCGGCTTTTCTCGGGGTGGTCGGGGTGCTGCGGGGCTCAGAGCTTGCGCAGCAGCGCCCGGCGGACCTTGTGGTCCGCGCCCTTCTGCAGGATCAGGGTGGCCCGGCCGCGGGTCGGCAGCACGTTCTCCAGCAGGTTGGGCTTGTTGATGGTGCGCCAGACCTGCCGGCCGTACTCCATGGCCTCCTCCTCCGGCACCTCGGTGAAGCGGCGGAAGTAGGAGTTCGGGTCCTGGAAGGCGGTCTGCCGCAGCTTGCGGAAGCGGTCCAGGTACCAGTGCTCGATGTCGTCGGTCCGGGCGTCGACGTAGATCGAGAAGTCGAAGTAGTCGGCCACCGCGAGGCGGGTGCGGCCGTCGGTGCCGGGCAGGGCCGGCTGGAGCACGTTCAGGCCCTCGACGATCAGGATGTCCGGGCGCTCCACGGTCAGCCGCTCATCCGGCACGATGTCGTACACCAGGTGCGAGTAGACCGGGGCGCTGACGCGCTCCTTGCCCGCCTTCACGTCCGCGACGAAGCGCGTCAGCGCCCGGCGGTCGTACGACTCGGGGAAGCCCTTGCGGGCCATCAGGCCGCGGCGGCGCAGTTCGGCGTTGGGGAGCAGGAAGCCGTCGGTGGTGACCAGTTCGACCCGGGGGTGCTCGGGCCAGCGGGCGAGCAGCTCCTGGAGGAGGCGCGCGGTGGTCGACTTGCCGACGGCGACCGAGCCGGCCACGCCGATGATGAACGGGGTCCGGGTGCGCTCGGTGTCCGGGGTGTCCAGGAAGGTGCCCAGGGTGCCGCGCAGTTCGTGCGTGGCGTGGATGTACAGGTTCAGCAGCCGCGACAGCGGCAGGTAGACGTCACGCACCTCGTCGAGGTCGAGGGCGGTGCCGAGGCCGCGCAGCTGCTCCACCTCCTCGGCGGTCAGCGGCAGCGGCGTACGCTCGCGCAGCGCGCTCCACTCGGCCCGGCTGAGGTCCACGTAGGGGGACGGGGACGGGCCGGGCGTGGCGGCGCCCCGCGTACAGAGTTCGGTCAGCACATGCTCCATTGTGAGCCGTAGCGGCGTTCACGGTCGTTGTGGTGTCGGTCACGCAGCGTTGGCGCGAGACGGGAATACGGCCACAGAACCGCCCTTATGCTGGCACGCATGTGCGGAATTGTTGGATACGTGGGCGCGCAGTCCGCCCTCGACGTAGTAATCGCAGGCCTGCAGCGCCTTGAGTACCGGGGTTACGACTCGGCCGGTGTCGCGGTGCAGGTCCAGGACTCCGACGGGCAGTGGAGCCTGTCCACCGACAAGCGGGCCGGAAAGCTCGCCAACCTCGAGAAGTCGCTCGCCGAGACCCCTCTGCCCGGCGGCACCACCGGCATCGGCCACACCCGCTGGGCCACCCACGGCGGCCCGACGGACGCCAACGCCCACCCGCACCTGGACGACGACCTGCGGGTCGCCGTGGTGCACAACGGCATCATCGAGAACTTCGCCCAGCTGCGCGCCGAGATCGCCGAGCGCGGCCACACCCTCCGGTCCGAGACCGACACCGAGGTCGTCGCCCACCTGCTGGGCGAGGCCTACCAGGGCGACCTCGCCGAGGCCATGCGGGTGGTCTGCCGTCGGCTGGAGGGCGCCTTCACCCTCGTCTCGGTGCACGCCGACGCGCCGGACGTCGTCGTGGGCGCGCGCCGCAACTCGCCGCTGGTCGTCGGCCGCGGCGAGGGCGAGAACTTCCTCGCCTCGGACGTCGCCGCCTTCATCGCGCACACCCGCGAGGCGATCGAGCTGGGCCAGGACCAGGTCGTCGAGCTGCGCCGGGAGGGCGTGACCGTCACCAACTTCGACGGCACCCCGGCCGACGTGCGCGAGTACCACGTCGACTGGGACGCCTCCGCCGCCGAGAAGGGCGGCTACGACTACTTCATGCTCAAGGAGATCGCCGAGCAGCCGAAGGCCGTCGCGGACACCCTGCTCGGCCGGATCGGCACCGACGGCCGGCTCACCCTCGACGAGCTGCGGATCTCCGACGCGGACCTGCGGTCGGTCGACAAGGTCGTCATCGTCGCCTGCGGCACGGCCTTCCACGCCGGCATGATCGCCAAGTACGCGATCGAGCACTGGACCCGCATCCCCTGCGAGGTCGAGGTCGCCTCCGAGTTCCGCTACCGCGACCCGATCATGGGCCCGGGCACCCTGGTCATCGCCATCTCGCAGTCCGGCGAGACCATGGACACCCTGATGGCCCTGCGGCACGCCCGTGAGCAGGGCGCCAAGGTGCTGGCGATCTGCAACACCAACGGCTCGACCATCCCGCGCGAGTCGGACGCCGTGCTGTACACGCACGCCGGCCCGGAGGTCGCGGTCGCGTCCACCAAGGCGTTCCTGACCCAGCTGGTCGCCTGCTACCTGGTCGCCCTCTACCTGGGCCAGGTGCGCGGCACCAAGTGGGGCGACGAGATCTTCGCCGTCATCAAGGAGCTCGGCGACGCACCGAAGCAGGTCGAGCAGGTGCTGGAGACCATGGAGCCGGTGCGCGAGCTGGCCCGCTCGCTGGCCGACGCTCGCTCGGTGCTGTTCCTCGGCCGCCACGTCGGCTTCCCGGTGGCCCTGGAGGGCGCGCTCAAGCTCAAGGAGCTGGCGTACATGCACGCCGAGGGCTTCGCGGCGGGCGAGCTCAAGCACGGCCCGATCGCGCTGATCGAGGAGGGGCTGCCGGTCGTGGTGGTCGTGCCCTCGCCGCGCGGACGGTCGATCCTGCACGACAAGATCGTCTCCAACATCCAGGAGATCCGGGCCCGCGGTGCCCGCACGATCGTGATCGCCGAGGAGGGCGACGAGGCCGTCGTCCCGTACGCGGACCACCTGATCCGCATCCCGGTCACCCCGACCCTGCTCCAGCCGCTGGTCTCCACCGTCCCGCTCCAGGTCTTCGCCTGCGAGCTGGCCACGGCCAAGGGCCACGAGGTCGACCAGCCGCGCAACCTGGCGAAGTCGGTCACCGTCGAGTAGTTCCACGCCCGTCGGCGACGGCGCCCCTGCGGTGGCTGCGTCCTACCGCAGGGGCGCCGTGTCGAGCGTGAAGGAGAACGGGGCGGGCAGCTTGATCCGCCTGCCGAACTCGGTCTCGTGGAGGGTCGCGTAGTCGCCGCCCTTCGGATCGGTGAACAGCGTCACCCTTCCTTCGCTCCGGTCGATGAGCAGGTAGCAGGGCACGCCGGCAGAGGCGTAGCCGAGGCGCTTGGACTCGCGGTCCTTGACCGGATTGGTCGACGTCACTTCGAGGACCAGTTCGACTCCTACGGCGGACGACCACGAATCCTGGGCGCGGAAGTGGCCGACCGGCGCAACGGTGGCGTCGGGGATGAACCGGCCTCTCGGGGTGATCAGTCCCTTTCCGCCGCTGACGTACAGCTCCTCCGCTGCCTCGCGTGCCACAGCCCGGGCGAACCGCGCGATCGCGTCTTCGTGATCACCGTCCGGTGGTGGCGTCACAACGATCTCCCCTTCGATGAGTTCAGCCTTGAATCCCGGCGGGGTGTCCAGCTCCAGGAACGCCTGCAGGAGGCTGTCCTCGCCCAGCGGGTGCTCGATTGCCGGCATGGCGACCATGGCCCTTCTCCCTCCTGTGGGTCCGTGCCGTGCCACAAGGTAGGCGTACGGACCGGCACCGGTGGGGATCGAAGTGGTTGTCACTCGAAAGTGTGCCGCAGGCCCGGCTCCCGCGGGGCGGTGACGCGGGCTAGCGTCGTCCGTACGTCGACGGCCGGAGGAGCCCCGCCATGCGTCATGCACATCCTGTGGAAACCGTCCGGGCCGCCGAGGCCGCGTTGATGGCGCGGCTGCCGGAGGGGACGCTGATGCAGCGGGCCGCCGCGGGGCTGGCGGCGACCTGCGCGCGGCTGCTGACCCGGCGTCGGGGGCGGGTGTACGGCAGCCGGGTGGTGGTGCTGACCGGCAGCGGGGACAACGGGGGTGACGCCCTGTACGCCGGGGCCGCGCTGGCCCGGCGCGGGGCGCGGGTGACGGCGGTGCTGCTGGCGCCGGAGCGGGCGCACGGGGGCGGGCTGTCCGCGCTGCGGGCGGCCGGCGGGCGGGTGACGGCGGAGCGGGAAGTCGGCCTGGCCGACTTCTCGTGCGCGGACCTGGTGCTGGACGGGATCGTCGGCATCGGCGGCCGGGGCGGGCTGCGCCCCGAGGCCCGGCCGTACGCGGAGGCCGGGCGGCGCGGGGTGGTGGTCGCGGTGGACCTGCCCAGCGGGGTGGACGCCGACACCGGCGAGGTGCCGGGCGCGGCGCTGCGCGCGGACGTCACCGTCTGCTTCGGCACGTACAAGCCCGGGCTGCTGATCGACCCGGGGGCCTCGTACGCGGGCGCCGTGCAGCTGGTCGGCATCGGGCTGGAGCTGCCGGAGGCGGACGTGACGGTCCCGCAGCACGCGGACGTGGCGGCGCTGCTGCCGCTGCCGGGCGCGGAGAGCGACAAGTACCGGCGCGGCGTGGTCGGGGTGGCGGCCGGCTCGGCGACGTACCCGGGGGCGGCGCTGCTGGCGGTCGCCGGGGCGCAGCGGGGCGGCGCGGGCGCCGTCCGGTACGTGGGCGCGGCGGCCGAGGAGGTGGTGCGGCGCTTCCCGGAGACGCTGGTCACCGAGGGCGGTCCGGCCGGGGCCGGGCGGGTGCAGGCCTGGGTGGTCGGGCCGGGCGGCGGCGAGGGGGCGCGGCAGGCGCTGGCCGAGGCGCTGGCGAGCGACGTCCCGGTGCTGGTGGACGCGGACGGGCTGACCGAACTGGCCCGGCTCGGCCCGGAGGCGCTGGCCGGCCGCACCGCGCCCACCCTGCTCACCCCGCACACCGGCGAGGCCGCCCGGCTGCTGGCGGGTGCCGAGGGCAGCGCGCCGCCGGCCGCCGACGACCTGGCCGCGGCCCGGCTCGCCACCGCCCGCCGGCTGGCGGCCGCCTACCGCGCGACGGTGCTGCTGAAGGGCTCCACCACGGTGGTCGCCGATCCGGGCGGTGCCGTCCGGGTCAACCCCACCGGCACCTCCTGGCTGGCCACCGCAGGCAGCGGCGACGTCCTGGCCGGGCTGGCCGGTTCGCTGCTGGCGGCGGGTCTGTCGCCGCTGGACGCCGCCTCGGCGGCCGCGTACCTGCACGGCCTGGCCGGCCGGGAGGCGGCGGGCCGGCCGGGCGCGCCGGTGACGGCGCTGGCGGTCGCGGAGGCGCTGCCCGCGGTGTGGCGGGCGGTCCGGGAGGGTTGAGGGCGGGCCGGGGGGGCCGTCAAGGCCGGGCAGGGAGCGTCGAGGGAGCGGAACCGAACGCTCCGCCGGCGGCGTCCGGCAAGGGGGTGACGAACGGTTCGCCGCGGGCCGGTGCGACGGGCGGGCCCCGCCCCCCGGCCGCCGCGCCGACGGGCCGTTCGGCGAGGACTCCGGGACGTCTGGGAGACTGACCCTGATGACAACTGCGAACACGACCGGCACAGCCACCCTGACCGACGGCGTACGGGCCGAGGCGACCATCGATCTCGGCGCCCTGCGGGGCAACCTCGCCGCGCTGCGCGAGCGCGTCGGCAGCGCGGCGGTGATGCTCGCGGTCAAGGCGAACGCCTACGGCCACGGCGCGGTCGAGTGCGCCCGCGAGGCGGTCGCCAACGGGGTCGGCTGGCTCGGCTGCGCGACGCCCGACGAGGCGCTGGCGCTGCGGGCCGCGGGCATCCGCCCGGAGCACGCCCGCGTGCTGTGCTGGCTGTGGACGCCCGGCGGGCCGTGGCGCGAGGCGCTGCGCGCGGACCTGGACATCTCGGTCAGCGGCCAGTGGGCGCTGGACGAACTGCTCCCGGCCGTCCGCGAGACCGGCGTCCCGGCCCGCGTGCACCTGAAGGCCGACACCGGCCTGGGCCGCAACGGCTGCCAGCCGCAGGACTGGCCGCGGCTGGTCGCCGCCGCCCGGCGGGCCGAGACCGAGGGGCTGCTCACCGTGGTCGGCGTCTGGTCGCACTTCGCGGCCGCCGACGAGCCCGGCCACCCGTCGATCCAGGCCCAGCTGGACTCCTACCGCGCCGCGCTGGCCGTGGCCGAGGCGGCCGGGCTGCGCCCGCAGGTGCGGCACCTGGCGAACTCGCCGGCCACCCTGCTGCTGCCGGAGTCGCACTTCGACCTGGTCCGCACCGGCCTGGCCGCGTACGGGCTGTCGCCGGTGCCCGAGGTGGCCTCGCCGGCCGACTTCGGGCTGCGCCCGGTGATGGCGCTGACCGCGCGGCTGGCGCTGGTCAAGGCGGTCCCCGGCGGGCACGGGGTCAGCTACGGCCACCACTACACGACGCCCGGCCCGACCACCCTGGGCCTGGTCCCGCTCGGCTACGGCGACGGCGTCCCCCGGCACGCCAGCGGCACCGGACCGGTGCAGATCGGCGGCAAGTGGCGCACGGTGGCCGGTCGGGTCGCGATGGACCAGTTCGTGGTGGACCTGGGCGGGGACGCCCCCGAGGTCGGCGACGAGGCGCTGCTGTTCGGCAGCGGCGAGCGCGGCGAGCCGACCGCCGAGGACTGGGCCCGCGCCTGCGGCACCATCTCGTACGAGATCGTCACCCGGATCGGCGCCCGGGTGCCCCGCCGTTACCTGGACGGCAGCCACCCCGGGGGCGCGTCGGCATGACGGACACACCGACCGGGGACGGGGCGGTCGCGGCGGTCGCCAAGGCGGCCGGCGCGGCCTCCGGGGTGAGCCGGGCGGGCGTGATCGGGATCTCGGTCGGCGTGCTGGCGGCCGGTGCGGCCGCCGGGGTGGCGATCGAGCGGCTGACCGTCGGACGGGCGATGCGCCGCCGGGCCCGGGCCGAGCTGGACGCGAGCGCCCCGTACGGCTCGCTGCGCGGGCGCCCGCGGACGGTGGCCGCGCCCGACGGCACCGAGCTGTACGTGGAACTGGACGGCCCGCACCCCGAGGCCGGCGGCGACGGACCCGGCGGGGAGCCGCTGACCGTGGTCTTCTGCCACGGCTACTGCCTCAACCAGGACAGCTGGCACTTCCAGCGGGCCGCGCTGCGCGAGGGCGTGCGGCTGGTCTTCTGGGACCAGCGCAGCCACGGCCGCTCCGAGCGCTCCCGCTCGTTCCTGGCGGGCGAGCCGGCCGGCATCGACCAGTTGGGCGGCGACCTCAAGGCGGTGATCGACGCGGTCGCGCCGACCGGGCCGCTGGTGCTGGTGGGCCACTCGATGGGCGGCATGACGGTGATGGCGCTGGCCGACCAGTACCCGGAACTGTTCCGGGCGGGGGCGTCCCCGGCCGCAGGCGGGGGGAGGGTCGTCGGGGTCGCCCTGATCGGCACCCTCGCGGGTGGCTGGGACGAGGTGAGCCTCGGCCTGCCGAAGGCCGGCGCGAAGCTGTTCAAGAAGGTCGCGCCCGGCGTGGTGAAGCTGCTGGGCCGCCAGGTCGACCTGGTGGAGGCGACCAGGCGGCTGGGCTCGGACGTGACCGGCGTCCTCTACCGGAGGTTCTCCTTCGGGGGCCGGGACGTCGACCCCGGTGTGGTGCGCTTCGCCGAGCAGCTGCTGGACGCCACCCCGATCGACGTGGTCGCCGAGTTCTACCCGGCGTTCGGCGCGCACGAGAAGTACGGGGCGCTGGCCGCGCTGCGCGGCCTGCCGGCGCTGGTGCTGGCCGGGACGAAGGACCTGCTGACGCCCTCGGCGCACAGCGAGGCGATGGCCGAGCGGCTGCCGGGTGCCGAGCTGGTGCTGGCCGAGGGCGCCGGGCACCTGGTGATGCTGGAGCGCCCGGAGCTGGTCGACCGGCAGCTGGCGCTGCTGCTGCGCCGGGTCGCCGAGCTCACCGGGGCCGCGCCGCTGCCCGCGGCCGTCCTCGACCTGACCCGGGAGCCGGCCGACGGGACGGCCGGGACCGGCGACGGAACGGCCACCGAACCGGCCGTCGGCCCCGCCTGACGCCCGCCGCGGCACCCGCCCGCCGCACCCGCCCGCCGCATCCGGGGGCGGCGATGTGGCACGGTAGCGGTGGCGGCCGGTGGTCGGCGCGCCGGTACGGACCGAAGGGCAAGACACGCGCATGGGCTCGCACGCCACTCTCACCGTCCCCACCCCGGAGCGGATGGGCCAGCTCGGCCGGGAACTGGCCGCGCTGCTGCGCCCCGGGGACCTGGTGCTGCTCTCCGGCGAGCTGGGGGCCGGGAAGACCACGCTGACCCGGGGCCTGGGGGAGGGGCTGCAGGTCCGCGGGGCGGTGACCTCGCCGACCTTCGTGATCGCCCGGGTGCACCCCTCGCTGGTCGGCGGCCCGGCCCTGGTGCACGTGGACGCGTACCGGCTGGGCGGGGACCTGGACGAGATGGAGGACCTCGACCTGGACGTCTCGCTGCCGGAGTCGGTGGTCGTGGTCGAGTGGGGCGAGGGCAAGGTCGAGCGGCTGTCCGAGGACCGGCTGGAGGTCCGGATCGAACGCGCCCTGGGCGACACCGCCGACGGGGACGACCAGGACCCGCGCCGGGTGCTGCTTACCGGCATCGGCCCGCGCTGGGCGGACGTGTCGCTGGCGGAGCCGGCCGGGCAGGAGTAGCGGCGGGTCGCGACGACTTGCCGACAGGCTGTCGGCAAGATGTTGCGGGCGGGGTGCCGGGCGTGGTGGGATGGGTGCTGCGGTTAGGTCTGCCTAACTAGGGAGGCGCCATGTCGAGCACCACCCCCGCCCCGGAGCGCGCCGCCCGCGCCGCCGGGGCCGGAGAGCCCGCCCGTCGCGCTCCGGGCGAGCCGATGAGGGCACTGCTGGCCGCCTGCGCGGCCGCCGAGGCGGTGTCCACCCCGCCCGGGCCGGAACCGAGGCAGGCCGAAGAGCCCGGGACGAGGACGCCCCGGGCCGCGTGAGCCCGCCTCAGGCGACCACGACCACCTTGGTGTCCTTGGGCGCGAAGTCCCAGAGCAGCTGCCCCTCGGCCCGGCCGCTGCGCAGGCCGCCGGTCTTGGCCTTCGGGTCGGCGGTCGCGGTCGGGGCCTGGGTCGTGCCGTCCATCGCCGCGCTGAAGCCGAACACCACGCCGTTCTGCTGCGCGAAGCGCACCACGTGCTCGATCTGCCGGCCGTCCGTCCCGGTGCCGGTCGCGGCGCGGCTGTACACCGCGTAGCTGCCCGGGACCGGCTCGACCGTGCCCGGGGCGACCGGGAAGGCCGCCGCGACCTGCGGGGTCTTCTTCGGGTCGACCAGCCAGACGTAGTGGCTGCTCACCGAGTAGACCACCCGCGTGCCGGTGCCCGAGGTGGCCGGCAGCGGCGGGGCGGTCGGGGTGGGCGCGGCGCTCGGCGCCGCCGCGGTGGCCGTGCCGACCGTCGTGGTGGTGGCGACGGGCTTGGCGCCACCGGCCCGGTCCTGGGCGCCGTTGGCCTGGAAGGCCAGCAGGCTCACCATCGCCAGGGCCCCCAGGGTCAGCCCCGTGACCACCACTCCAGGACCCATCTTCGCCACGTGCCGCTCCCGCTGCCGTCCCTTTACGTATGTCGTACCGCCTTATCGTGCCAGGTCCGTCCGTCCGGGGCGCAGCGCGTCGGATGTGTGTTCCCGGTGGGCACATCCGGCCGATCAGTCGGTCGGTCCGGCGTCGGTCTAACCTTGACCCGTGCTGCTGCTCGCGTTCGACACCGCTACCCCCGCCGTCACCGCCGCCGTCCACGACGGCACCGCCGTCCTGGCCGAGACCCACCAGGTCGACGCCCGGCGCCACGGCGAACTCCTGCTGCCCGCGATCGACGAGGTGCTGCGGGCGGCCGGGGTGGACAAGCACCGGCTGACCGGCATCGCGGTCGGCGTCGGCCCGGGCCCGTACACCGGCCTGCGGGTCGGTCTGGTCACCGCCGCCGCGCTCGGCCACGCCCTCGGGCTGCCGGTGCACGGCGTCTGCACCCTGGACGCGATCGCCTTCCAGGCCCGCGCCGAGGGCCTGACCGGCGAGCCGTTCACGGTGGCCACCGACGCGCGCCGCAAGGAGGTCTACTGGGCCTCCTACGACGCCGAGGGCCGCCGCACCGAGGGCCCCGGCGTGGACCGCCCGGCCGAGCTGACCCCGCGGCCGCGCTCGGTCGGCGCCGGCGCGCTGCTCTACCCCGAGGCCTTCCCGGGCGCGCACGGCCCCGCGCACGTGTCGGCCGGCGCCCTGGCCGGCTTCGCCGCCGCCGAGCTGGCCGCCGGGCGGGAGCTGCTGCCGAACGTCCCGTTGTACCTGCGGCGGCCGGACGCCCAGGTGCCGGCCGGCTACAAGACCGTTCTGGGGGGCAAGGCGGTGCTCCCGGCGTGAACCACGGCACCACCCTGCGCCCGATGCGCTGGTGGGACATCGCGCCGGTGATGGAGCTGGAGCAGCGGCTCTTCCCCGAGGACGCCTGGTCCACCGGGATGTTCTGGTCCGAACTGGCCGAGGCCCACTCCGGCGGCACCCGCCACTACACCGTCGCCACCACCGCCGACGGCGCGGTCGTCGGCTACGCCGGGCTGATGGCGATCGCCGGCGAGGGCGACGTCCAGACCATCGCCGTCGACGACCGCCACCAGGGCGCCGGCCTCGGCACGGCGCTGCTCACCGACCTGATCCGGGAGTCCGCCCGGCGCGGCTGCGTCGAACTGCTGCTGGAGGTGCGGGTGGACAACCCGCGCGCCCAGCGGCTGTACGAGCGCCACGGCTTCGAACCGGTGGGCATCCGGCGCGGCTACTACCAGCCCGCCAACGTCGACGCGCTGGTGATGCGCCTCGGCCACCCCAGCACTGACAGCACCGACCCGAAGGACATTGAGGACACCCCCCATGGCTGACGAACCGCTCGTCCTCGGCATCGAGACCTCCTGCGACGAGACCGGCGTCGGCATCGTGCGCGGCACCACGCTGCTGGCCGACGCGGTCGCCTCCAGCGTCAACGACCACGCCCGGTTCGGCGGCGTCGTCCCGGAGATCGCCAGCCGCGCCCACCTGGAGGCGATGGTCCCGACTATCCAGCGCGCCCTGGACACCGCAGGGGTCAAGGCGAGCGACCTGGACGGCATCGCGGTCACCGCGGGCCCCGGCCTGGCCGGCGCGCTGCTGGTCGGCGTCAGCGCCGCCAAGGCGTACGCCTGGGCGCTGGACAAGCCGCTGTACGGGGTCAACCACCTCGCCTCGCACATCTGCGTCGACCAGCTGGAGCACGGCCGGCTGCCCTCGCCGACGATGGCCCTGCTGGTCTCCGGCGGGCACTCCTCGCTGCTGCTCAGCGAGGACATCACCACCGACGTGCGCCCGCTCGGCGCGACCATCGACGACGCGGCCGGCGAGGCCTTCGACAAGGTCGCCCGGGTGCTCGGCCTGGGCTTCCCCGGCGGCCCGGTGGTCGACCGGACGGCCCGCGAGGGCGACCCGAAGGCGATCGCCTTCCCGCGCGGCCTGAGCGGCCGGAACGACCCCGAGTACGACTTCTCCTTCTCCGGCCTGAAGACCGCCGTCGCCCGCTGGGTGGAGGCCAAGCGCCGGGCCGGCGAGGAGGTGCCGATCGCCGACGTCGCGGCGTCCTTCCAGGAGGCGGTCACCGACGTGCTCACCCGCAAGGCCGTCAAGGCGTGCAGGGCCAACGGCGTCGACCACCTGATGATCGGCGGCGGCGTCGCGGCCAACTCCCGGCTGCGCGAGATGGCCCAGCAGCGCTGCGACCGGGCCGGCATCCGGTTGCGGGTGCCCCGGCCGGGGCTGTGCACCGACAACGGCGCGATGGTCGCGGCGCTGGGCGCCGAGATGGTCTGGCGCGACCGCGCGCCGTCCGCCTTCGACCTGTCCGCCGACTCCTCGCTGCCGGTGACCGACGTCCACGTCCCGGCCGCCGGCAGCGCGCACGGGGACGTCCACGGCCAGGCCTACCACGCCCTCGGCGGCGGTGCCGAATGACCGTCGCCGCGATGTGGGAGGCCCGGGCGGCGGACGGTCGCGGGGCCGAACTCGCCGCCTGGGTGAGGGAATCGGCGCTGCCCGCGCTGCGCGGGTCGGCCGGGCTGGAGCGCCTCGAACTGTTCTCCGCCCCGGGCGCGGGGGACGCTCCGGCCGACGGCCGGGGGAGGGTGCTGCTGATCGCCTGGTGGAGCGGCGAACCGGTGCCGGTCGCCGACCCGCCGGCCGAGCTGCTCGGCCGCCCGGTGCACCGCTGGTCCTTCACCAGCGACCACGTGGAATAGTCCCTCGCCGGGAACCGCCGCCCCGGCCGCTACCGTGCATAGCTGTGAGAACGCTGGACGGGAACCGGGAGCGCGGTGCGGTGAGCAGGGACGGTCGGAGCAGGACCAGGACGTACGCGGTGGGGGCGCTGGCCCTGCTGGCCTTCGCCACCGCGTGCGGCGACAACGGCGGAGGCGGCCCCGCTCCGGCCGCCACGGCGGCGTCGGCCGCGTCCCAGCCGGCCGGGGCCGCCCCGACCGGCACGGCGGGCACCCCGGGGGCCGGCACCCCGACGGGGGCCGGCACGGCGGCCTGGGCGAAGTGGAACCTCACCCCGCTCGCGCCCGCCCCGGCACCGCCCGCCGACAAGCCCGTCAAGCTCGAACGGACCGGCCCGGTACCGGTGTTCAGCGATGTGAAGACGACCGACAAGGTGGTCTTCATCACCATCGACGACGGCGCCGAGAAGGACCCGAAGTTCGTCGAGATGCTGACCGACCTCAAGGTGCCGATCTCGATGTTCCTGACCAAGGACATCGTCAAGAACGACTACGGCTACTTCAAGCCGCTCCAGGCGCTGGGCAACCACATCCAGAACCACACCGTGGACCACCCGGTGATGAGCAAGATCCCGCCTGACAAGCAGAAGTCCGAGGTCTGCGACGACCAGGCCGCGCTCACCCAGCAGTACGGCACCGCCCCGCTGCTCTTCCGCCCGCCGTTCGGCGACGGCGCCAACACCCCGACGCTCAACACCGCGGTGCAGGAGTGCGGGCCGCGGGCGATCGTGCTCTGGCGCGAGTCGATGCAGATCCACGACATGCAGTACCAGGCGGGGGACAAGAAGCTGAAGCCCGGCGACATCATCCTGGCGCACTTCCGCGGCCCCAAGGAGCTCAAGGGCGCCACGATGACCCAGATGTTCGGCGACCTGCTGGCCCGGATCCAGGAGCAGGGCTTCTCGGTGGCCCGGCTGGAGGACTACATCCAGGCCCCCGCCTCCTGACGGTGCCCCGCCTCCTGACGGTGCCCCGCCTCCTGACGGTGCCCCGCCTCCTGACGGTGCCCCGCCTCCTGACGGCGCCTCGGTCCGCGGCCGCGGCTAGGAGGCCCGGACCGGCTGCCCCAGCATCATCAGCGGGCCGTGGTCGGTGCGGCTGAGGATCACCGTGACGGTGTTCGGCCCGGAGGGCTTGAGCTGACGGCGCAGCTCCTCCGGGGTGATCGCCATCCCGCGCTTCTTGATCACCACCGTGCCGACCGCGCGCTCGCGCAGCAGTGCCTTCAGCTTCTTGATGTGGAAGGGCAGCACGTCGGTGAGCTCGAAGGCGTGCGCGTACGGGGTGGCGACCAGCGCGTCCGAGGTCAGGTACGCGATCTTCGGGTCGATCAGCCGGCCGCCGACCTGCTCGGCCACCTCGGCCACCAGGTGGGCCCGGATCACCGCGCCGTCCGGCTCGTACAGGTAGCGCCCGACCGGGCCGGCCGGCGGGTCGGGCAGGTCGCCGCCGGTCAGGCTGGCGCCCTGCGGCAGCAGCGTGGCGCGGTGCGGGCGGGTGGCCCCGGTGCCGAACCAGAGCACCGCCTCCTTGACGTCGCCGTGGTCCGAGACCCACTCGGCCTCGGCGTCCGCCGGGACGGCCTCGTGCGGAATGCCCGGGGCGACCTTCAGCGCCCCGATCGGGGTCCGCCGGCCGGCCTCGACCGCCCAGGACAGCGGCGGGGCGTACGCCTCGGGGTCGAACACCCGGCCGCGCGAGGTCCGTCGGGCCGGGTCGGTGAACACCGCGTCGTAGCCGGTGACGTCCACCTCGGCGACGTCCGCGCAGCGCACCTCGACCAGTCCGGCCAGGCCCAGCGCGGCGGCGTTCGCGGCGGTGGCGGCGCAGGCCGCCGGGTCCTTGTCGACGGCCAGTACCTCGATGCCCGCCCGGGCCAGCGCCAGCACGTCCCCGCCGATGCCGCAGCACAGGTCCGCCAGCCGCCGCACGCCCAGCTCGGCGAACCGCCGCGCCCGCCACTCGGCCACGCTGCGCCGGGTGGACTGCTCGACGCCGTTGGGCGTGAAGTACATCAGGTCGGCGTCCGCCCCGAACTTCGCCCGCGCCCGCTGCCGCAGCCGCGCCTGCCCGAAGGCCGCCGACACCAGCTCCGCCGGGTGCTCCCGCCGCAGGCGGGTGGCCAGCGCCAGCTCCTCCTCGGGGGTGAACTCGCGCAGCTCGGCGAGCAGGGCCTGGCCCTCGGGCGTCAGCAGGGGCTGGAGGTTCTCGGTGTCCACGAGGTCATTCTCGCGGGTCGGCGGCCGGGGCGGCCCGCCACGGCCCGGCCCAGCGGCGGGCGGGGCGCCGCCGCGGTCGAACGGGGCGCACACGTGTACGGATCCTGATCCGTCGTTGGGGACTTCCGGGGCGCGTCGTTGGCACTCTGGTTGACTGAGTGCTAACACGGCCCTATGGTCGTCCTTGGCACTCCCCACCGGGGGAGTGCTAACGCGAAGACGCGTGTCTGACCCCCGCGACGGCAGACCCGCAGGCTCGCCCTACCCGTTAGAAAACCCCGTAATCTCCGAAGGGGAGCTCGGACGTGACCACCAGCAGCAAGGTTGCCATCAAGCCGCTCGAGGACCGCATCGTGGTCCAGCCGCTCGACGCCGAGACCACCACGGCCTCCGGCCTGGTTATCCCGGACACCGCCAAGGAGAAGCCCCAGGAGGGCGTCGTCCTGGCCGTCGGCCCGGGCCGCTTCGAGGACGGCCAGCGTCTGCCGCTCGACGTCGCCGTCGGTGACATCGTCCTGTACTCGAAGTACGGCGGCACCGAGGTGAAGTACCAGGGCGAGGAGTACCTCGTCCTCTCGGCCCGCGACGTTCTCGCCATCATCGAGAAGTAAGTCGTTCCGACCCGCCCCGGATCCGTGTCCCAAGTGACAGGGGCCCGGGGCGTGGTTGTTGGTTCACGTAGTTCGGCGGCCGGTCGGCCGGCCGCAGCCCCGAGGGAATAGGGAACATGGCGAAGATCCTGCAGTTCGACGAGGACGCCCGCCGCTCGCTGGAGCGCGGTGTCAACAAGCTGGCCGACACCGTCAAGGTGACCATCGGCCCCAAGGGCCGCAACGTCGTCATCGACAAGAAGTTCGGCGCCCCGACCATCACCAACGACGGTGTCACCATCGCCCGTGAGGTCGAGCTGGACGACCCGTACGAGAACCTTGGCGCGCAGCTCGTCAAGGAGGTCGCCACCAAGACCAACGACGTCGCGGGTGACGGCACCACCACCGCCACCGTGCTGGCCCAGGCCCTGGTCAACGAGGGTCTGCGCAACGTCGCCGCCGGTGCCGGCCCGGCCGCCCTGAAGAAGGGCATCGACAAGGCCGTCGCCGCCGTCTCCGAGCACCTGCTGTCCGTGGCCCGCGAGATCGAGGGCAAGGACGACGTCGCCGCCGTCGCGTCCCTCTCCGCCCAGGACACCCAGGTCGGCGAGCTGATCGCCGAGGCGATCGACAAGGTCGGCAAGGACGGCGTCATCACCGTCGAGGAGTCGAACACCTTCGGCGTGGAGCTGGACTTCACCGAGGGCATGCAGTTCGACAAGGGCTACCTGTCGCCGTACTTCGTCACCGACGCGGAGCGGCAGGAGGCGGTCCTGGAGGACCCGTACATCCTGATCAACCAGGGCAAGATCTCCTCCATCCAGGAGCTGCTGCCGCTGCTGGAGAAGATCCTGCAGGGCGGTGCCTCCAAGCCGCTGCTGATCATCGCCGAGGACGTCGACGGCGAGGCGCTGTCGACCCTGGTCGTGAACAAGATCCGCGGCACCTTCAACGCCGTCGCCGTCAAGGCCCCGGGCTTCGGCGACCGCCGCAAGGCGATCCTCGGCGACCTGGCCACCCTGACCGGCGGCACGGTCATCTCCGAGGAGGTCGGCCTCAAGCTCGACCAGGTCGGTCTGGACGTGCTGGGCACCGCCCGCCGTGTGACCATCACCAAGGACGAGACCACCGTCGTCGACGGTGCCGGTGACGCCGAGGCCGTGGCCGGCCGCGTCGCCCAGATCAAGGGCGAGATCGCCGCCACCGACTCCGACTGGGACCGCGAGAAGCTGCAGGAGCGCCTGGCCAAGCTGGCCGGCGGCGTCTGCGTCATCAAGGTCGGCGCCGCCACCGAGGTGGAGCTGAAGGAGCGCAAGCACCGCCTGGAGGACGCCATCTCGGCGACCCGCGCCGCGGTCGAGGAGGGCATCGTCGCCGGCGGCGGCGCCTCCCTGGTCCACGCCGCCAAGGTGCTGGAGGACGGCCTGGGCCTGTCCGGCGACGAGGCGACCGGTGTCGCGGTCGTCCGCAAGGCGCTGCACGAGCCGCTGCGCTGGATCGCCCAGAACGCCGGCCTGGAGGGCTACGTCATCACCTCCAAGGTCTCCGAGCTGGAGATCGGCCAGGGCTACAACGCCGCCACCGGCGAGTACGGCGACCTGGTGAAGGCCGGCGTCATCGACCCGGTCAAGGTCACCCGCTCCGCCCTGGAGAACGCGGCCTCGATCGCCTCCCTGCTGCTCACCACCGAGACCCTCGTGGTGGAGAAGAAGGAGGAGGAGGCCGACAACGGCCACTCCCACGGTCACGGCCACTCGCACTGAGGCCCGAACCACTGACCGGAGGCCCGGTCCGCGCCCCGCGAGGGGACGCGGGCCGGGCCTCCGGCGTCCGCTCCCCTTGCGGTTGCAACTGTCGGGCCTTCAACTATCAGTAGAATTTTGCAGAACGCAAAGATTGCCTTATAACTAAGGCATGATCGAGGCCCGCCACCTGCGCGTCCTGCGTGCCGTCGCCCGCACCGGCTCCTTCTCCGCCGCCGCCCGCGAGCTGGGCTGTACGCAGCCCGCCATCAGCCAGCAGATGAAGGCGCTGGAGAAGTCCGTGGACACCCCGCTGGTGGTCCGCTCGGGCCGCGGGATGCAGCTCAGCGAGGCCGGTCGGGTCCTGCTCAAGCATGCCACCGGGATCCTGGCCGGGCTCTCCGCCGCCGAGGAGGAGGTGGCCGCGATCGCCGGCCTGCGGGCCGGCCGGGTGCGGCTGGTGTCCTTCCCGACCGCGAGCTCCACCCTGGTGCCGCCCGCGGTCGCCCGGCTGCGGGACAGCCATCCGGGAGTGCGCGTGTCGTTGGTCGAGGCGGAGCCGCCGGAGTCGCTGGCGATGCTGCGCGGCGGCGAGTGCGAGATCGCGCTGGCCTTCCGCTACCCGCAGCCCGACGGCACCGCCGCGCTGCCCGCGTCCGCTTCTGCTTCCGCGCACGGCACGCCGCGCGAGGCGCGGGCCGAGGCCAACCTGGAGGCCCAGCAGCTGACCGCCGGGACGGACTGGTCCGATCTGGTGGCCACCCCGCTGCTGGACGACCCGCTGGTGGGCCTGCTGCCGGCCGGGCACCCGCTGGCCGGGCGGGGCGGGGCGGTGGGGCTGGCCGAGCTGGCGGGGGAGCAGTGGATCGCCGGCTGCCCGCAGTGCCGGGGGCACCTGGTGGAGCTCTGCACTGCCGCGGGCTTCGAGCCCCGGATCGACTTCGCGACGGACGACTACCCGGCGGTGGTCGGCCTGGTGGCGGCCGGGCTGGGGGTGGCGGTGCTGCCCCGGCTGGCGCTGCAGTCGGTGCGCCCTGACGGCGTGTCGACGGTGCCGGTGCGGACGGCCTCGGGGGTACCGGCGGTGCGCCAGGTGGTCGCGCTGACCCTGCCGGACCTGGCCGAGGTGCCGGCTGTGGCGCTGATGCTGGAGCGGCTGGCGGGGGCGGCGGCCGCCCGCTGACGCGGCCGGTGGGGCCGGCAGTGCCCGGTGACGGGCTCAGCGGCGGGGCTCGGGGCGGGTCGCGGATCGGGCGCGACCGGGCTGCGGCGCCGCGAAGAAACGTTTCTTCACGGCGCGTCGTGGAGGCGGGTCTAGTGCTGCGCGACCGCCGGCGGGGTCAGCGGGACCTCCACCAGCCGGTGCCGCGAGCGCCCCAGCATCTCCTCGCGCTCGTCCTCGGTCATCCCGCCCCAGACCCCGTACGGCTCGCGGACCGCCAGCGCGTGCGCCGCGCACTCGGCGATCACCGGGCAGCGCATGCAGACCTCCTTGGCGCTGGCCTCGCGCGAACTGCGCGCGGCTCCGCGCTCGCCCTCGGGGTGGAAGAAGAGCGAGCTGTCCACGCCACGGCAGGCTGCGGAGAGCTGCCAGTCCCAGAGGTCCGCGTTGGGACCGGGGAGGCGGGAGAAATCTGCCATGGCTCATTCCCTTCAGAGGCTGTCGGCCGTCGGCCGGGCGTTCGGCGGGCTGCTGCCGAGCGGCACGGCGGGGCTTCGATGCACTGGTGTGGACACCTGGAAATATGACTTAAGGCAACTCCATGGACAAGTCACCCACACACTGGCACAACAGTCAATGACCATACGAAAGCTATAAAAACGGGCAAAGTGGGCAAGGGTCTCCGGCGGGCGCGGGCGTGGCAATCGGGTGGCCGACGGGCGCGCGACGCACCGAATCGGTGTGCGGGTCGTGCGCCCACCGCGCGCGAGCTGCGGAAAAGTGCGGCGTGTGCACCGCGATGCGGCTGATCGGTAATGGGTTGGCCACGTACAGTGGTGGAGATGGCCCTGAAGGCCGTAACTCATTCGAGTGACGGTCGTTGGAAGTGCGGAGGCGGTTGGCGGCCGCCGGACGTCGGGAACGATCGCGGGCAATTGGGGCGATCAGCACGGAGTCCGTCGTCGATCGGCCGTGTCGGAGAGGTTCGTACCAGCCAGGAGGCTCAACGTGACGCGGATCAGCTGCGGAGGACGACGGTCATGACTTCCGTTCTCGTTTGCGACGATTCCCCGCTCGCCCGCGAGGCGCTTCGCCGCGCGGTCGCGACCGTACCCGGGGTGGACCGGGTCACCACCGCGACGAACGGGGAGGAGGTCCTCCGCCGCTGGGTGGCCGACCGCTCCGATCTCGTTCTGATGGACGTCCGGATGCCCGGCCTCGGCGGGGTCGAGACGGTCCGGCGGCTGCTGTCCGCCGACCCGGGCGCGCGGATCATCATGCTCACCGTCGCCGAGGACCTCGACGGGGTCGCGCTCGCGGTGGCCGCGGGCGCCCGCGGGTACCTGCACAAGGACGCCTCGCGCGCCGAACTGCGGGCCACCGTCACCCAGGCCCTCGCCGACCCGACCTGGCGGCTCGCCCCGCGTCGGCTGCGCAGCCCCGACATGGGGGCCGCGCCGACGCTGACGGCGCGTGAGATCCAGGTGCTGGAGGGCATGAGCCACGGCCGCAGCAACGCCGAGATCGGGCGTGAGCTGTTCCTGTCCGAGGACACCGTCAAGACCCACGCCCGACGGCTGTTCAAGAAGCTCGGGGCCTCGGACCGCGCGCACGCGGTGGCGCTGGGTTTCCGCTGGGGCCTGGTCCGCTGACCACCGGCGGCGCCGCCGGGTGCGGCGCGGCGCCGGTCGTGCCCGGACCGGTCAGTGCACGGGCGTGTGACGTTACGGTCCCGAGGTTGCACCATGGAGGAGTGGAGCACCTCGGGGACCAGCGGACAGGCACTGCGGCGAACCACGCAGCCGCAGGACACTCGGCGGACGGCGCGACGGACGGAACCACCGACGGCGGGGCGGGAGGCGGCACGGTGCAGGAGGGGCCGGTGGTGCGCGGCACGCTCCATGGTGCGGCAGCGCATAACGTTCCGGTGCACAACTCCGGACGCGGTGCCGCGTTTTCCCGTTCGACCAGGCACCATGGACCGATGCGCGACGACGTCGCCGGTGCGGCCGGCCAGGCGGACCCGGTGGAGGCCGAGCCCTCCGGCCCGGGTCACGATCCGTCGTACGCCGATTCAGACGCTCCCGGCGGTTCGGGTGCTCCTGGTCGTTCCGGCGTTCCGGGCGGTTCCGGTGCCGGACCGGGGCGCCCGCCGGTGCTCGGTACGGGCGGCTCGCCGCTGGTGGGCGAGCTGGTCGCGGCCGCGGTGCGCGGCGAGGGCCCGGCGATCGACGCCCTGCTCGCCTACGTCCACCCGCTGGCGCTGCGCTACTGCCGCGCCAAGCTGGTCCGGCTGCCCGGCGGGGCCCGGCACCACGTGGACGACGTCGCCCAGGAGGTCTGCGTCGCGGTGCTCTGCGCGCTGCCCCGGTACAAGGACCAGGGGCGGCCGTTCGAGGCCTTCGTGTACGGGATCGCCGCGCACAAGATCGCCGATCTGCAGCGGGCCGCGATGCGCGGGCCCGGCTCGACCGTCGTCCCGCAGGACGACCTCCCGGAGGTGCCGGACGAGGCGCTCGGCCCGGAGGAGCAGGCGCTGCTGAGCAGCGACGCGGCCTGGGCCAAGGAACTGCTGTCCAACCTGCCGGCCCGTCAGCGCGAGCTGGTACTGCTGCGGGTGGCCGCCGGGCTGTCGGCGGAGGAGACCG
Source organism: Kitasatospora sp. NPDC086791 (assembly GCF_040685975.1). Lineage (NCBI taxonomy): Bacteria > Bacillati > Actinomycetota > Actinomycetes > Kitasatosporales > Streptomycetaceae > Kitasatospora > Kitasatospora sp. NPDC086791. The sequence goes on from NZ_JBFBOC010000005.1 coordinate 104,624, forward strand.
GCGAGGTGCTCGGGATGTCGCCGGGCGCTGTCCGGGTGGCCCAGCACCGGGCGCTCAGCCGGTTGCGGGCGCTCGCCGAGGAATCCTCCTGACCTCGCCTGACCTCGCCTGACCACGGCCGTCCCGGTCGGCCGCGCAGCCGCGGCCGGCCGGAATGAGCTGCGGGGCGGGGTTGTTGTCAAGGGCACACGAGGACACATTCGCGGTGCCAGTACCATGGGGTATCGGCGCCTGGGCGGGTTGCCAAAGTTTCACGGGTGCGCGCTGGGTCCCCTTGGAGGATCCTCCCATTGCACCCGGCTTTCGGCGGTCTGCGCGAGTGAGCGATGAATGCGCCCCCACCCTCAGGGCGTGAGCGGATTAGGCCGGCCACGGAAGGTACCCCCCAAATGTCTTACAACGCCGCAGGCGTACCCGAGAAGTTCGCCATGCTCGGGCTCACGTTCGATGACGTCCTGCTGCTGCCCGGGGCCTCCGAGGTGCTGCCGAACGCGGTGGACACCTCTTCGCGGGTCTCCCGGAACGTCCGCGTCAACATCCCGCTGCTCTCCGCCGCGATGGACAAGGTCACCGAGGCCCGGATGGCCATCGCGATGGCGCGCCAGGGTGGCGTCGGCGTGCTGCACCGCAACCTGTCGGTCGAGGACCAGGCCAACCAGGTCGACCTGGTGAAGCGCTCCGAGTCCGGCATGGTCACCGACCCGATCACGGTCGGCCCGGGCACCACGCTGGCCGAGGCCGACGCGCTGTGCGCCAAGTTCCGCATCTCCGGCGTCCCGATCGCCGACGAGGCCGGCAAGCTGCTCGGCATCGTCACCAACCGCGACATGGCCTTCGAGTCGGACCGCAGCCGCCAGGTCCGCGAGATCATGACGCCGATGCCGCTGATCACCGGCAAGGTCGGCATCTCCGGCGTCGACGCGATGGCGCTGCTCCGCCGCCACAAGATCGAGAAGCTGCCGCTGGTCGACGACGAGGGCCGGATCAAGGGCCTGATCACCGTCAAGGACTTCGTCAAGGCCGAGCAGTACCCGAACGCCGCCAAGGACGCCGAGGGCCGTCTGCTGGTCGGCGCCGCCGTCGGTGCCAGCGCCGAGGCGTTCGACCGGGCCCAGGCCCTGGTCGAGGCCGGCGCGGACTTCCTGGTGGTCGACACCTCGCACGGCCACAGCCACAACGCGCTGGCCTGGATCGCGAAGATCAAGTCGGCCGTCGGCATCGACGTGGTCGGCGGCAACGTCGCCACCCGGGACGGCGCCCAGGCGCTGATCGACGCCGGCGTGGACGGCGTCAAGGTCGGCGTCGGCCCCGGCTCGATCTGCACCACCCGCGTGGTCGCCGGCATCGGCGTCCCGCAGATCACCGCCATCTACGAGGCCGCCCAGGCCTGCCAGGCGGCCGGCGTGCCGGTCATCGGCGACGGCGGCCTGCAGTACTCGGGCGACATCGGCAAGGCGCTGGCCGCCGGTGCCGACACCGTGATGCTCGGCTCGCTGCTGGCCGGCTGCGAGGAGTCCCCGGGCGAGCTGCTGTTCATCAACGGCAAGCAGTTCAAGTCCTACCGCGGCATGGGCTCGCTGGGCGCCATGCAGTCCCGCGGCCAGGGCCGCTCGTACTCCAAGGACCGTTACTTCCAGGCCGAGGTGGCCTCGGACGACAAGCTCGTCCCCGAGGGCATCGAGGGCCAGGTGCAGTACCGCGGCCCGCTGTCGGCCGTGCTGCACCAGCTGATCGGCGGCCTGCGCCAGACCATGGGCTACGTCGGCGCCGCCACCATCGCCGAGATGGAGAGCAAGGGCCGCTTCGTCCGGATCACCTCGGCGGGCCTCAAGGAGAGCCACCCGCACGACATCCAGATGACCGTCGAGGCGCCGAACTACTCGGCCCGCTGACCGGCCCGCCCGGCTCGGACCACCGAGGGGCCCGTCCGCCGCACCGCGGTGGCGGGCCCCTCGCCGCGTCCGGGGTGCGGGCCGTCGGGGCGGTGGCGCCCTCCGTACGGGATACTGGGGTGCGGCCGGGGTGACCCGGCGGGCACAGCAACAAAGCAGCAGAAGGGCTCGAAGTGACTGAGATCGAGATCGGGCGAGGCAAGCGCGGCCGCAGGGCGTACGCGTTCGACGACATCGCCGTCGTCCCCAGCCGCCGTACCCGGGACCCGAAGGAGGTCTCGATCGCCTGGCAGATCGACGCCTACCGCTTCGAGCTGCCGTTCCTGGCCGCCCCCATGGACAGCGTGGTCTCGCCGCAGCAGGCCATCGCCATCGGCCGCCTCGGCGGCCTGGGCGTGCTGAACCTGGAGGGCCTCTGGACCCGCTACGAGGACCCGCAGCCGCTGCTGGACGAGATCGCCGGGATCACCGACGAGGCCGTCGCGACCCGTCGGCTGCAGGAGATCTACGCCGCGCCCATCCGCGCCGAGCTGATCAAGCAGCGGATCCAGGAGGTCCGTGACTCCGGCGTGGTCACCGCCGCCGCGCTCTCGCCGCAGCGCACCGCCGAGTTCTCCAAGGCCGTCGTGGACGCCGGCGTCGACGTCTTCGTCATCCGCGGCACCACCGTGTCGGCCGAGCACGTCTCCAGCGCCGCCGAGCCGCTCAACCTGAAGCAGTTCATCTACGAGCTGGACGTCCCGGTGATCGTCGGCGGCTGCGCCACGTACACCGCGGCCCTGCACCTGATGCGGACCGGCGCGGCCGGCGTGCTGGTCGGCTTCGGCGGCGGCGCCGCCCACACCACCCGCAACGTGCTCGGCATCCAGGTGCCGATGGCCACCGCCGTCGCCGACGTCGCGGCCGCCCGCCGCGACTACATGGACGAGTCCGGCGGCCGCTACGTGCACGTGATCGCGGACGGCGGCGTCGGCTACAGCGGCGACATCCCGAAGGCCGTCGCCTGCGGCGCCGACGCGGTGATGATCGGTGCCGCGCTGGCCCGCGCCACCGACGCCCCGGGCAAGGGCTTCCACTGGGGCATGGAGGCCGTCCACGAGGAGCTGCCGCGCGGCAAGCGGGTGAACCTCGGCGCGGTCGGCACCACCGAGGAGATCCTGACCGGTCCGTCGCACACCCCGGACGGCACCATGAACCTGTTCGGTGCGCTGCGCCGCGCGATGGCCACCACGGGCTACACCGAGCTCAAGGAGTTCCAGCGGGTCGAGGTGACGGTCAACCCGGCGCTCGACCACCGCTGAGCCGTGCGCTGACGAAGGCCCTCGCCGGGTGGCGGGGGCCTTCGGGCTGTCCGGGGGCGTTCGGGCGCGCCGCCCGCGGGGGTCAACCGCGGTCGGCGGTGCGGCGGGTGAGCAGGAAGCCGCCGATCAGGGCGATGGCGTAGAAGGCGGCGTCGAGCGGGCGGAGGTCGCCGCGCCAGCTGGTCAGGGTGTCGTGGAGGAGGCCGCCGGGGCCGGGGCCGTCGGCGTGCACCCGGCGCAGGTGTTCGGTCAGCTGGCCGAGGAGGAGCGCGCCGGCCGCGAAGAGGGCGCCGAGCGGCGGGAGCAGCCGGTTCCGGCCACCGAGCAGGCCGAGCGGGAGGGCGACCAGGCCGGCCTGGGCGATGGCCAGCCAGCCGAGGCTGTCGGCGGCGCGCAGCGGGGCGCAGCCGTAGGCGAGGCCGCCGAGCAGCATGGCGAGGACGGCGAGGGCGACGGCCGGGCCGGTGCGGCGGCGGGGGGTGACGCGGCGGCGGGAGGTCCGGGGGGAGGTCGGGGTGGCCAGGGGGGTGGGGCCGAGGGGTTCGACGGGTTCGTAGCCCTGTACCGGGGCGCCGGGCATGCCGGGCACCACGTAGCCCTCGGGGGAGGCGGGTGCCGGTGCGACCGAGTAGTGCGGGGCGGTGCGCGGCCGGGCCGATGGGCCGTCAGTGCCCGGTGCGGGTGCGGTCATGGGCGTCGAATCCCCCCGGAAAAGACGATCAGCTGCCGAACGGTAGCAGTGATGCGGGCGGATCTTGGCGAGTTTTCGATCACAGATCGGGCACGGAGCGCCGCTCCCGTTCCGGTTCGTCCCAGCTTGGGACGGGGGGCGGGTGGTCGCGGGCCCCCGGGACAGGGGATGATGGAGGCTTGGGCGTTCGGGCCCGGCCGGTCCGACACGCCGTCACCACGACCGCCAGCAGCACATGGGGGAACGTTCCGAATGACCCAGGCGCAGGGTTCCACCGGCCGCCTCCTGGCCGGCCGCTACCGCCTGAACGGCGTGCTCGGACGCGGCGGCATGGGCACCGTCTGGCGCGCCGAGGACGAGATGCTGGGCCGGACCGTCGCGGTCAAGGAACTGCGGATGAACGCCAGCGTCGAGGAGGAGGAGAAGCACCGGCTGATCGTCCGGACGCTGCGCGAGGCCAAGGCGACCGCGCGGATCCGGCACAATTCGGCGGTCACCGTCTTCGACGTGGTCGACGAGGACGACCGGCCGTGGATCGTCATGGAGCTGGTCGAGTCCCGCTCGCTGGCCGACGTCATCCGCGAGGACGGGCCGCTCTCGCCCGGCCGGGCCGCCGAGATCGCGCTCGACGTGCTGGGCGTGCTGATCGCCGCGCACGCGCTGGGCATCCTGCACCGGGACGTCAAGCCGTCCAACGTGCTGATCGGCGAGGACGGCCGGGTCGTGCTGACCGACTTCGGCATCGCCAGCGTGGAGGGCGACGCCTCGGTCACCTCCACCGGCATGCTGGTCGGCGCGCCCTCGTACATATCCCCGGAGCGGGCCCGCGGGCAGAAGCCCGGGCCGCCGGCCGACCTGTGGTCGCTCGGCGGCACGCTGTACGCGATGGTCGAGGGCCGGCCGCCGTACGACCGGGGCTCGGCCCTGGCCACGCTGACCGCGGTGATGACCGAGGACCTGGCCACGCCGGCGAACGCCGGGGCGCTGGGGCCGGTGATCGAGGGGCTGCTGGAGAAGGACCCGGCCGAGCGGCTGGACGCCTCGCAGACCCGGTCGATGCTCAAGCGGGTGGTCGCGGAGGCGACCGTGAAGGCCGAGTCGACCACCGAGTACGCGATGCCGGTGGAGCGGCCGGCCGCGGCGCCCGCGGCGCCCGCGGAGTCGACGTCCGGGTCGGAGCCGAAGCCGGGGGCCGCGTCGCCGTCGGTGCCGGACCCGGAGCCGGGGGCCGAGCCGCAGGCGGCGCCGCAGCCGGAGCCGAAGCCCGGGCCGGAGCAGCCCGGGACGGGCCGGAAGCTGACCGTGGGCGGCCTGCTGGGGACGGTCCGGGTGGGCAGCCGGGCCCGGGACGAGGTGCCGCCCGCAGCGGCCGTGGCCGAGCCCGCCGCCCCGGTGGGCGAGCCGGGGGCCGATCCGATCCGGCCGGTGACCAGCGAGTGGACGATGGGCGCGACGCAGGCCGCCGGGGCCGACCCGCGCACCGGCCGGCGGCGGCTGGCCATCGCCACCGTGGTCGTGGTGCTGCTGCTGATCGCGGGCGTGGTCGCGGTGGTCCAGGCCCTGGGCGGGGACGGCGACGCGAACGGCGCCTCCACCCGCGGCGGCGGGCAGAGCGCGGGTGCCACCTCGCCGGTGGCGACGAGCACGGACGCCACGGCGGGTCAGAGCGCGGCGCCGTCGGCGGCCGAGCCCGCGCCCGCACCGGCGGCCACCGGGACGCCGGGCGCCGAGGCCACCGCGCCCGCGGCGTCCGCGGCCTCGGTGCCCGCGCCCGCGCAGCCCGCGGCCACCACGCCGGCGGCTCCCGCGCAGTCCCCGGCCCCCGTCCAGACCCCGGCGCAGCCGGTGCCGGGCGGTGCGGTGCCGGCCGGGTACCACGAGTACAAGGACCCGAGCGGTTTCTCGGTCGTCCTGCCGGACTGGCTGCAGCCGGCCGGGTCCGACGCCAACCGACGGATCTTCAAGAACGCGGCGGACGGCAGCCAGTTGCGGATCGAGTGGACGACCTCGCCGGGTGACAGCGCGGTCGCCGACTGGCAGGCCTCCGAGCCCAACGTGCGCGGCCAGGTCACCAACTACCAGCGGCTGAACCTGTCGGCGATCAGCTACCGGCAGTGGACCAACGCGGCGGACTGGGAGTGGACCAACGGCACGCCCAAGACGCACTCGCTCAACCGCGGCTTCGTGACCGGGACTCCGGCCAAGTACGGCTACTCGATCTACTGGATCGTCCCGGACGCGCAGTGGGCCGCGCAGGCCCCGGTCCGGGACGTCGTCTTCGCCACTTTCCAGCCCGCGCCGTAACCGCGGGGAGCCGGCGGGGGCGGCTCCGCCGGCGGCCGGGCTCAGCCGATCAGGCGTTGCTTGGCCCGGGTGAACTCGTCCTCGGTGAGCGCCCCGGAGGCGCGCAGGGCGGCCAACCGCTCCAGCCGGCCGATGAGTTGCTCGCCGTCACCTCCGTCGGGCGCGGTCGGCGCGGCGGGGTCGGCCGGCTGCCGCGGCACCGGGGCGGTCCGGGCCAGCCGGGCGGACTCCCGTACCCGCTCGGCGAAGACGTCGGCCTTGACCACGTCCTCGAAGCGGTGCGAGCCGGTCAGCGCGACGACCGTCAGCACGTCGCCGTTGAGCCTGGTGCGGGTCACGGTGGCGTCGGTGACGGCGGTGAGCGGAACCGGTACCGGCGGCTTCCCGTCCTTCAGGAAGAGCAGGCGGTGGGTGGTCAGGACGAGCACCCCCTTCCGGAAGTGGTCGGGGTGGCGCCCGGCGGTGGAGGCGACCGGCTCCTCGCCGTCGATGACGGTTCCCTCGACGGTGCGGACGGCTTCCGCCCGGTCGGCTCGGTCGTGGTTTCCCGCCACCCGGAAGGCGGTGTCGATCAGATCGGTCCAGTCCATGGGACCGAGCGTAAAGGAGCCGCTCAGTAGGCTGCTCGGTGAGCGAGAGGAACTGGCATGCGAGGCGGCCCCGGGCAGTTGCTGGCGGGACGGTACCGGCTGACGGACCGTCCGGAACCCTTCCGAGCCCACGCGGTGGACGAGCGGACCGGTGAATCGGTGCTGCTGCGCGCCCTGGAGCTGCCCGCGCTGCTGACCGCCGGTCAGGACCCGGAGGACGCGGTACCCGCGCAGGCGGACCGGCTGGTGCGGCGGGTGGCGGCGGTCGGCTCGGCCGCGCCGGCCGCGCACCCGCGGCTGCTGCGCGGGGTCGGGGCCTTCGTCGAGGGCGACCTGCTGTGGACGGCCGAGGAGCGCCCGGCCGGGCTGACGGCGGCCGGACTGCTGGGCGGCGGGCCGGTCCCGCCGTACCGGGCGGCCGAGCTGGCGGCGGATCTGGCCGGCGCGCTGCGGGCGCTGCACGGGGCCGGTCTCACCCACGGCAACCTGACCGCCGAGTCGGTGCTGGTCTGCGAGGACGGCGCGGCGATGCTCGGCGGGCTGCTCGCCGGGGTGGCGCAGGAGGCGCTGGCCGAGGAGCTCGGCGGGCCGGGCGGGCGGCGTCGGTACGACGTGCGGGCCACCCTGGTCGGCCCGGTGGCGGAGCGCTGGCCGCTGGACGGCGGTCCGGCGGGCGACTGCTGGGCGCTCGGGGTGCTGCTGCACCGGCTGGTCACCGGCCGCTCGCCCTACCCCGAGGCCGGCGTGCCGGAGCTGGTCACGGCCGTCCGGGACGGGCGGCGCGAGCACTCGGCGGCCTGCGGGCCGCTGGGGCCGCTGGTCGAGCGGCTGCTGCAGCCCGATCCGGTGCTGCGGCCGACCGCGGAGACGGTGTGGCGGGAGCTGGCGGAGCTGCTGGCGGGCGCGCCGGAGCCGGTGGACGAGGAGCGGGCGGCGGGGGCGGTGACGCTGAAGCCGGAGGCGCCGCTGGTGGTGCGGCCGCGCCGGGGCAACCGGGGCGGCCAGGGCGGCCGAGGGGGCGGGAAGGCCGGGCATTCCGGGAATGCGGTGGCGGGCGACGGCACCGGGAACGGGCCCGGCGGTGGCGGGAAACCGCCACGGATACCCCCGGCCCTGTGGGGACCGTTGCTGGTGGGGGGAGTCTTTGTCCTGCTGGCGCTCGGAATTGCCGCCGTGGTGCTGTTCGCAGGCTGACGGCCCGGGCGGAGCGGTTGTCGCCGGTCCGGGCGGCGGGTGTGATTACCGGGGGCGGCGGGCTACGCCTAATGTGTGCGTGAGATTTGTTCGAACAGTGGTCTGCACCAGGCCCTCCGTCGCGGTGACGGCAGGCGGAATGTGTGGGGGAGCGGTCGCAGATGGGTGTGCAGGACGGGCCGGAAGCGGCCGAGGCGGAGCGGTTGCTGGCCGGGCGGTACGAGCTCGGTGAGCGGCTCGGCCGTGGCGGCATGGGCACCGTCTGGCGGGCCTGGGACCGGATGCTCGACCGCGAGGTCGCGGTCAAGGAGCTCACCGTCAACCACCTCCCCGAGGAGGACCTGCAGATCCTGCACACCCGGATGAAGCGCGAGGCCGTCGCGGCCGCGCGGATCAAGCACCCCGGCGTGATCACCGTGCACGACGTGCTGGAGCAGGACGGCCGGCCGTGGATCGTGATGGAACTGGTCGACGGCCGCTCGCTGGCCGACGTGATCAGCCAGGACGGCACCTTGCAGCCGCGCGCCGCCGCCGAGGTCGGCAGCCAGGTGCTCGCCGCGCTGCACCGCGGCCACCAGCTGGGCGTGCTGCACCGGGACGTGAAGCCCGCCAACGTGCTGCTGGAGCGCGGCACCGGGCGGGTGGTGCTGCTGGACTTCGGCATCGCGAAGTACGAGGGCTCCACCGAGCTGACCCGGCCGGGCGACCTGGTCGGCTCGCCGGACTACCTGGCGCCGGAGCGCGCCCAGGGCGAGCGCCCCGGGCCGGCCTCCGACCTGTGGGGCCTCGGGGCGACGCTGTACGCGGCGGTCGAGGGCCAGTCGCCGTTCCGGCGGGACTCGCCGATCACCACGCTGGCCGCGGTCGTCGACGAGCCGCTGCCGGAGTCGCGCCGGGCCGGGCCGCTGGGGCCGGTGCTGGCCGCACTGATGGCCAAGGACCCGGACGAGCGGCCGACCGCGGACGAGGTGGCCCGGATGCTGGCCGAGGTGCAGGCCGGGCACACGATCGGCTTCAAGGCCGTCGCGCCGCTGCGGGCGCCCACCCGGTCGGTACCGGTGGTGGACCGCGGGGAGGGCCCGGCGGAGGCCGCGGAGGCCCCGGAAGGGGGCTCCGAGGGGCCGACCGAGCAACAGGCGGCCGTCGGCACTCCCGCCGCCGCCCCGGCCACCCAGGACACCTCCGGGGGCGGGGCGGCCGCCGCACAGGCGCACACCGCGCCGGTCGCGCCGGTGGCGCACGCCGTCACGCCCGCGCGCGGCCCGGCCAAGCGCCGCAACCTGATCAGGATCGTCGCCGTCGCGGTGGCGATCGGCCTGCTGGCGGCCGCGGGGACCTTCCTCGTCACCCGGTACGTGGTCGGCGGCGGCCCCGACGAGCCGCAGCCGACCGGACCGGTCGAGCCGACCGGACCGGAGCCCGACAGCAGCCCCTCGGCGGCGGCGCCCAACGGCTACCGCTGGGTCGACGACCCGGCCGGCTTCCGCTTCCCGCTGCCCTCCGGCACGCCGACCTGGCAGCGCAGCACCACCTCCGACAACCAGATCTACTACAGCCCCGACAACAAGACGCACTACCTGCAGTTCTCCGTCACCGCCGGGCAGTCGGTGAAGCCGCTGGAGCACATGCGGCAGATGGAGGGCGCCGTCTCCAAGTCGCTGAAGGACTACAAGCAGCACAAGATGACCAGCGTGGCGGTCAACGGCCACGAGGCGGCCGTCTGGGAGTTCAGCTACGCCGCCCAGGGCGGCGGCCGGCGGCGGGCGGTCGAGGCCGAGTTCCTCGACGACGACGGCACCAGCTACGCGATCTACTCCTCCAGCCCGGAGCGGGGCAACGAGTGGACCGAGGCGGAGCAGCGCTTCAACGCGGTGCTCCGCGATTTCACGCCGACCCGCTGAGCGCGGCCGGTCGCCGGCAGGCCCGGTCGGGCGGGCGGTCGCGGGACGGCGCCGACGGCCGGAGCGCCCGCTGTCACCCGACTGCGGCAGATTCTTGTTACCCACGGGTACCGGACCGGCCGCCGAAGGCCTAGGCTGCGCCGTATGTCGGACCTCACAGCAGATGCAGTGGCCACCGGGCACCCCGGCGCCGGCAACCCGGCGGCCCCCGGCGGGGCCCGGACCGTCGCGGCGGCCGTCCCGCCGTCCCTGGTCGACCGGCTGGCCGCCGGCGTCACCGCCACCGGCGAGCCCGACCTGGTGGAGACCGTCGCCCCGCTGACCGGCGAGCGGCTGGCCGGCCTGCCGCAGTCCACCCCGGCCGACGTCGAGGTCGCCTTCCGGCTGGCCCGCCGCGCCCAGGCGGCCTGGGCCGCGCTGCCGGTGCGCCGCCGGGCCGCCGTCCTGCTGCGCTTCCACGACCTGCTGCTCAAGCGGCAGGACGAGGTGCTGGACCTGATCCAGGCGGAGACCGGCAAGGCCCGGCTGCACGCCTTCGAGGAGGTGCTGGCCGTCGCCATGGCGGCCCGGCACTACGGGCGGGCCGCGCACGGCTACCTCAAGGACAAGCGGCGCGGCGGCGCGCTGCCGGTGCTCACCCACGCGGTCGAGGCCCGCCGCCCCAAGGGCGTGATCGGCCACATCTCGCCCTGGAACTACCCGCTGGAGCTGTCCGTCGGCGACGCCCTGCCCGCGTTCGCGGCCGGCAACGCGGTGGTCAACAAGCCCGACACCCAGACCGCGCTGACCGCCCTGTGGGCCCGCGAGCTGCTCGTCGAGGCCGGCCTGCCGGCCGACCTGTGGCAGATCGTGATCGGCGACGGACCGGTGATCGGCCCGGCCGTGGTGGAGCACGCCGACTACGTCTCGTTCACCGGCTCCACCCGCACCGGCCGCGACGTCGCCCAGCGCGCCGCCGCCCGGCTGGTCGGCGCCTCGCTCGAACTCGGCGGCAAGAACGCCATGCTGGTGCTCGCCGACGCCGACCTCGACGCCGCCGCCGCGGGCGCCGTCCGGGCCTGCTTCTCCTCCGCCGGGCAGCTGTGCATCTCGATCGAGCGGCTGCTGGTGCACCGCTCGGTGGCCGACGAGTTCCTGGAGCGCTTCGCCGCCCGCACCCGGGCGCTGCGCCTCGGCGGCGGCCTCGCGTACGGCGCGGACATGGGCTCGCTGGTCTCCGTCCGCCAGCTTGAGGCCACCACCCGGCACGTGGAGGAGGCGGTCAAGGCGGGCGCCACCGTGCTGGCCGGCGGCCGCGCCCGGCCGGACCTCGGCCCGTTCTTCTTCGAGCCGACCATCCTCGACGGCGTCACCCCGGAGATGTCGGTCTGCGCCGAGGAGACCTTCGGCCCGGTCGTCTCCGTCTACCGCTTCGACACCGAGGAGGAGGCGGTGGCCGCCGCCAACTCCACGCCGTACGGCCTGAACTCCAGCGTCTGGAGCCGGGACCTGCGACGCGGCCGGACGGTCGCGGCCCGGCTGCGCACCGGGACGGTCAACGTCAACGAGGCGTACGCGGCCGCGTACGGCTCGGTCGCCTCCCCGATGGGCGGCATGGGCGACTCCGGGCTGGGCCGCCGGCACGGTGCCGAGGGCATCCTGCGGTTCACCGAGGCGCAGACCATCGCGACCCAGCGGCTGATGCCGATCGCGCCCTCGTTCGGCCTGGACGACAGGCAGTTCGCCGCCGTGCTGACCGGCGGGCTGCGCGCGCTCAAGGCGCTGCGCTTCAGGTAGGCCCCGGCGGCACCCGGGCCCGCGGTACCCGGCCCCGGCGGCACCCGGGCCCGCGGTACCCGGCCCGGGCGGCACCCGGGCCCCGCCGCAGTCGCGCGGGGCCCGACTCGTGGTTCCCACAGGCATGTTCATCCCGGCGAAGGAGCGGTGGCAGATGGTGGAGTCCGGCGGTGCGGCGGAGTTCGACTACGACGTGGTCGTGGTCGGGTCCGGCTTCGGCGGATCGGTCGCGGCGCTGCGGCTGACCGAGAAGGGCTACCGGGTCGCGGTCCTGGAGGCCGGTCGGCGCTTCGAGCGGGACGAACTGCCCAGGAACTCCTGGGACCTGCCGAACTACCTGTGGGCGCCGCAGCTCGGGCTGTACGGCATCCAGCGGATCCACCTGCTGGCCAATGTGCTGATCCTGGCCGGCGCCGGGGTCGGCGGCGGCTCGCTGAACTACGCCAACACCCTGTACGTGCCGCCGAAGGCCTTCTTCGAGGACCGCCAGTGGCGCCACATCACCGACTGGCAGGAGGAGTTGGCGCCGTTCTACGACCAGGCGCGGCGGATGCTCGGGGTCCGGCTGAACCCGACCGTCACCCCCTCCGACGTCCACCTCAAGGCGGCCGCCGAGCGGATGGGCGTCGCCGACACCTTCCACATGGCCCCGGTCGGGGTGTTCTTCGGCGACGGCGAGGACGCCGGGGGCGCGGCCAAGGCGGCGCCCGGCGACGAGGTCCCGGACCCGTACTTCGGCGGCGCCGGCCCGGCCCGCAGGGCCTGCGTGGAGTGCGGCGAGTGCATGACCGGCTGCCGGCACGGCGCCAAGAACATGCTCACCGAGAACTACCTCCACCTGGCGGAGCGCGGCGGCGCGGAGATCCACCCGCTCACCACGGTCGCCCGGATCCGGGAGATCGACGGGGCCGACGGGAGCCGCGGCTACGCCGTGGACGTGCGCCGCACCGACTCGCGCTCGAAGACGGACCGGGTGAAGGCGGGCGCGCGGACCATCACCGCCGCCCGGGTGGTCGTCGCCGCCGGCACCTACGGCACCCAGTCGCTGCTGCACCGGATGCGGGCCGCCGGGCACCTGCCCCGGATCTCCAGTCGGCTCGGCGAGCTGACCCGCACCAACTCCGAGGCCCTGGTGGGCGCGCAGACCACCGACCGGCGCTACGGCGCCAAGGCGGACTTCACCAAGGGCGTCGCGATCACCTCCTCGATCCACCCGGACGCCAACACCCACATCGAGCCGGTCCGCTACGGCAAGGGCTCCAACGCGATGGGCGCGCTGTCGATTGCCCAGGTCAAGGGCGGTGGACGGGCCCCGCGCTGGCTGCGCTACCTGGGCAACTCGGTGCTCCACCCGGTGACCTTCGCCCGCTCGATGAACCAGCGCGGCTGGTCCGAGAAGACGATCATCGGCCTGGTGATGCAGTCGCTGGACAACTCGATCACCGTCTCGCTGAAGAAGGGCCCGCTCGGCAAGGACCGGCTCACCTCCAGCCAGGGCCACGGCGCCCCCAACCCGACCTGGATCCCCGCCGCCGAGCAGGGCGCCCAGGCGCTGGCCGACGAGATCAACGGCTTCGCGGGCAGCACCGTCGGCGAGATCTTCGACATCCCGATGACCGCGCACTTCCTCGGCGGCTGCCCGATCGGCGACGCCCCCGGGACCGGCGTGGTCGACCCGTACCACCGGCTGTACGGCTACCCCGGGATCAGCGTGGTGGACGGCGCGGCCGTCTCCGCCAACCTCGGCGTCAACCCCTCGCTCACCATCACCGCGCAGGCCGAGCGCGCGATGTCGATGTGGCCGAACAAGGGCGAGGCCGACCCGCGCCCGGCGCAGGACGAGGCGTACCGGCGGGTCTCCCCGGTGGCGCCGGTGCGGCCGGCCGTGCCGGAGGGCGCGTTCGGCGCGCTGCGGCTGCCGCTGCTGGCCGTTCCGGAGGTCCCGAAGAAGCACGGCTGAAGCCCCCGCGAAGGGCCAATCCGCTTGCGGCCGTTACCGGTTGACATCCGTTCGGGTCCGATGGGATAAACGGGCTCCTTGGGGCAGCCCAGGGACTCGTCGAGCGGGGGGAACCGGTCCATGGTCAACTGCGCATCGTGCGGCGCGATGTCGGGGGAAGGGGCGTCGGCGTGCGGCTCGTGCGGGCGGCCGCTCGCGCCCGCGGCCCCGCCCGGGTACGGGCCGCAGCCGCCGTACGGCCATGGCCAGGGTCACGGCCAGGGCCAGGGTTACGCCCACGCCCACGGCCAGGGCTACGGCCAGGGCTACGGCTACGGCGGGGGCCCGCCCGCCCCTCCCGCGGTGGGCAGTTGGGGCGCCGGGACGCCGTACGCCCCGCAGTCGTCCGTCCGCCGTCTGCTGACCTGGGCCGACTGGCTCCCGGCGGTCAAGGCGGCCGTCGCGCCGACCGTCGTGCTGCTGCTGGCCGCGCTGATCGCGGCCACCGCGGACGGCTACCAGGACGAGTACCAGGTCGGGTCGTCCGACTTCGGCGACCGCTTCGGCGTGACGCTGTCGATCACGCTGAACGCGCTCGGCGCGCCGTTCAGGCTCGGGTACCAGAGCACGCTGAGCCGGGGCGACACCGAACGGATGGACATCGTCATCCGGGTGGCGCCGATGACCGTCACCGTCCTGTGGTGCCTGGCGCTCTGGGTCGGTCTGCGGGCCGGGCTGCGCCGCCGCAAGGCGGTGGAGGGGCAGCTGACCCGCGGCCGGGCGGCGGGAGAGGGGCTGCGCACCGCCGTGGTCCTGGCGGTGGTGACCACGCTGCTCTGGGCGGTCGGCGGTACGAGCCGGCAGTTGCGGGACTCCTACGACGTGTCCGACGACGCCGTCGGCCGGGATCTGCCCCGGCCGACGGTCACCGCGGACGCCGGCTGGCTGGAGGCGGTCGGCTGGACCCTGCTGCTGGCCGGACTGCTGGCCTTCCTCGTCTACGGCACCGACGCGCTGCGCTGGGCCGCCTGGCGCAGCCGGTCGGTGCGCGGCTGGGCGGTGGCCGCGCTGGCCGCGGGCCGGGCGATGGCGGTGTCGGTGGCCCTGGCCTCGGTGGTGGCCTTCGTCCTGGTCGCGGTGAACAGCACCAGCGGCGGGCAGATCGCGCTGTCGCTGGCCTTCCTGCCCAACCTCGGACTCCTCCTGCTCGGCTTCGGCTCGGGGGCGACCTTCCAGGTTCGCAGCGGCAGGTTCGGCGACGGGACGTTCTGGGGCACGCGCGGCGACGACCTGGACCTCTCCTACTTCGACCTGCACGACCGGGTGACCGCCGACTGGCGCTGGGCCGGCCTGCTGGCGCTCCTCGCGGCGGGGACGCTCGGCTGGACGGCGTACCGGCGGCAGCTGGACGCGGCCGACCGGCTGCGGCTGGCGGCCGTGCACGCCGCGGCGCTCACCGCGCTGACGGCGGTGGCCGGGTCGGTGCTGACCCGGACCTCGTCCGCGACGGGCATGGGTCTGACCTCCGACCTGGAGGTGTCCCGGGAGACCTCGGTCGGGCTGACCTTCCTGACCCTCCTGGTGGCCAACGCGGTCTGGGCGGTGGTCGGCGCGCTGCTGGTGCCGTCGCTGCTGGTGGCGGTCCGCGGCGGGGGCGCGGGTGCCGGGCACCCCGCGGGCCCGTACGCCGCGGCTCCGTACGGCACACCCCCGTACGGCACCCCGCCGTACGGGGGTGTGCCGTACGGCGGTGCGCCCCGGGGCGCGGTTCCGCCCCCGTACCCGTCGGCGCCGCCCGTGCCGCAGGGGTCGTCGTACGGGCCGCCGCCGCCCGGCGTCCCCACGCAGGGCGTGCCGGGTCAGGGCGTGCCGGGGTCGGGCGTTCCCGGGTACGGGGTTCCGCCGCAGCCCGCCGCGCCGCAGGACGGCCCGCTCGCTCCCGGGAGCGGGGTGAGCGAGGTGCTCGGCTCACACGAAGCGCCGATCGCCCCCGCGGCCGGCACGCCGGCCGGCGCCGCCGAGGTGCCGCCGCCGCGGGCCGAGGAGCCGGTCGACCCGAGCGTCTGGCGCGAGCACCCCTGAGCCCGGCGGGTCCGGAAAGGGCAAAGGGCCCCGCGGGGGAACGGGGCCCTTTGTCGCTCAGCACTCGGCGTCAGGGCCGCGCCGGTGCTGGGGTGACGGCGCCGGGGGAGGAGCGCCGTCGTGTCGGTTGGCTTCGGTCCGCGCCCTCGCGGTTCCCGGCGTGGGTGGCCGGCGGCGCGGGGCGCGCACGCGCGTGGAGCGGCGGGCGGCGCGCTGGTCTGCGCCGGTTCATCGCTCACGGAGCGTGAAGTGAAAACCGCTGTCGCCTCGCTGGGTGGCGACCGCGGAACGGTGCGGGCCGGACTCCTCGGTGAGCCGTCAGGTCGCCGGGAGAACCGCTTACAACGAGCATCGTGCTGGACGGAGGGCCGGCTCTGCAACCGATTCGGCACAGTTCGATCCGGTCCGTTTGCCGCCGGGGCAATCATCGATGATCACGGTGTGTAGTGGTCCGGAGGGTTGCGGCGCACGGGGACGCGCGTAGCGGCGCAGCACTCACGGGGGAGTGCGCCGGGTGTGCCCCGGCTCGGGCCGGGGGTGCGACGGCCGGTCCCGGGCGTCCCCGGACTCCGGCCGTCCCACCTCTCGGCCCAGTCGCGGCCGGGGTCGCTGTCCCCTGCTAGGCCGGCCGCGGCACCCGCGCACGGTCCCACGGCGCCGCGCTCCCGGCGTACCGGGTGGCGGCGCCACGTGCGCCGGTGGACTGGGGTGAAGCTCCACGCGTGGTCCTGCAGCCGTACGGCCTGCCCCCGCGGGGGTCGGTCGGCGCGTCTGGCGGACGCGGCGCGGCCGTGCGGTCGTCCGGAGCAACGAACGGCGGCCCCGCCCGGTCACGGTCCGCCGGGCGGGCAGACGAGTGAAACCGGCCAGCCCGGTAGAATCGGTGTCCAGACACCCCACGCCCGTCGCCACCGCAGCCCCGCAGGGGGAGGCGGCTCCGCGTGACACCCCGATACCGCTGCCGGAAGGCCGTCTGTGTCCTCTGCAATTCCCGTCCAGTCCGTGCCGGACAACGACACCGTCCTGGTGGTCGACTTCGGTGCCCAGTACGCCCAGCTCATCGCCCGTCGGGTGCGTGAGGCGCGGGTCTACAGCGAGATCGTGCCGAGCAGCATGCCGGTGGCCGAGATGCTCGCCAAGAACCCCAAGGCGATCATCCTCTCCGGCGGCCCGTCGTCGGTCTACGAAGAGGGCGCGCCGCGGATCGACCGCGCGATCTTCGAGGCCGGTGTCCCGGTCTTCGGCATGTGCTACGGCTTCCAGCTGATGGCCGTGACGCTCGGCGGCACCGTCGACAACACCGGCGCCCGCGAGTACGGCCGCACCCCGCTGGCCGTCTCCCGCACCGGCTCCACCCTGTTCGAGGGCGTCCCCGCGCAGCACTCGGTGTGGATGTCGCACGGCGACGCCTGCTCCGCCGCGCCGGAGGGCTTCACCGTCACCGCCTCGACCGACGTGGTCCCGGTCGCCGCCTTCGAGAACGACGAGGCCCGCCTCTACGGCGTCCAGTACCACCCCGAGGTGCTGCACTCCGACCACGGCCAGCAGATCCTGGAGCACTTCCTCTACCGCGGCGCCGGCATCGCCCCGACCTGGACCACCGGCAGCGTGGTCGAGGAGCAGATCGCCCTGATCCGCGAGCAGGTCGGCACCAAGCGCGCGATCTGCGGCCTGTCCGGCGGCGTGGACTCCGCGGTCGCGGCCGCCCTGGTCAACAAGGCCATCGGCGACCGGCTGACCTGCGTGTACGTCGATCACGGCCTGATGCGCAAGGGCGAGACCGAGCAGGTCGAGAAGGACTTCGTGGCCGCCACCGGCGTGCAGCTGAAGGTCGTCGACGCCGCCGAGCGTTTCCTGAACGCGCTGAAGGGGGTCAGCGACCCCGAGGAGAAGCGCAAGATCATCGGCCGCGAGTTCATCCGGGTCTTCGAGCAGGCCCAGGCCGAGATCATCGCCGAGGCCGGCGAGCAGGGCGAGTCGGTCGACTTCCTGGTCCAGGGCACCCTGTACCCGGACGTGGTGGAGTCCGGCGGCGGCACCGGCACCGCCAACATCAAGTCCCACCACAACGTCGGCGGCCTGCCCGAGGATCTGCAGTTCCAGCTGGTCGAGCCGCTGCGCAAGCTGTTCAAGGACGAGGTCCGGATGGTCGGCCAGGAGCTGGGCCTGCCGGAGGAGATCGTCCAGCGCCAGCCGTTCCCGGGCCCCGGCCTGGGCATCCGGATCGTCGGCGAGGTCACCCAGGAGCGCCTGGACCTGCTCCGCGACGCCGACGCGATCGCCCGCGAGGAGCTGACCGCGGCCGGTCTGGACCGCGAGATCTGGCAGTGCCCGGTCGTGCTGCTCGCCGACGTGCGCAGCGTGGGCGTGCAGGGCGACGGCCGCACCTACGGTCACCCGATCGTGCTGCGCCCGGTCTCGTCCGAGGACGCCATGACCGCGGACTGGTCGCGCCTGCCGTACGACGTGCTGGCCCGGATCTCCACCCGGATCACCAACGAGGTCCGCGACGTGAACCGCGTCGTCGTCGACGTCACCAGCAAGCCGCCGGGCACCATCGAGTGGGAGTGATCACTCCCGCCGGCCGCCGGGGCCCGTCGTCGACGGAGTCCTGAGGCCGGAGCCCGAGGCCGGAGCCCGAGGTCGAAGCCCGGGGCCGAAGCCTGAACGGCCGCGCCGTCGTTCCCGTATCCAAGGGAGCGACGGCGCGGCCGTTCGCGGTGCGGGAGCCGCTCCCCGGGTGGGACCTCCCACCGAAAGCGGGCAGGAGCGGGCAGAATGCGGACCGGACCTGTCAGGGAGTGGCAGGCCGAGAGGGAAGGTGTACGGGATGTCGGAGGCCAGCAACGCGGAGCCGGCCGGCGGGGGAGCGGCCGGTCGGGCCGCCCGGGCGGCACAGCGGCGGGCGCTCGCGTCCAGGTACGCGCTGCTCCCGCTCCGGCTCTTCCTCGGCGTCACCTTCGTCTACGCCGCCCTCGACAAGCTCTCCGACGCGCACTTCCTGGCCGGCGCGGGCGACCCGGCCTCCTTCGTCTCGCAGACCCAGGCGGCCAAGGCCGGCGGCAGCCCGATCTCCTTCCTGCTCGGCCCCGCCCTCGACCATCCGACCCTGTTCGCGCTCGCCGTCGCCTTCGGCGAGCTGGCGGTCGGCCTCGGCACCCTGCTCGGCCTCTGGGGCCGGGTCGCCGCGCTCGGCGGCGCCCTCCTCAACCTCAGCCTCTGGCTGACCGTCAGCTGGAGCGTCTCGCCGTACTACCTCGGCAACGACCTCGCCTACCTGATGGCCTGGACCCCGCTGGTGCTGGCCGGCACCCCGTACCTGTCGGTGGACGGCTACTTCGCCCGCCGGGCCGACCGGGACCGCGCGCGCGGGCTGGGCGAGGACCTGGTCAAGCGTCGGGCGCTGGTGGACGGCGGCATCGCGGCCGTCGCGATCGGCGGCGCCGGGCTGCTCACCGGCTCGCTGACCCGCACCTTCGGCCGGGACCGGCGGGCCGGGTCCAAGCAGGCGGCGGCCCCGGTCCCGGGCACCGCGGCGTCCGCCCCGACCGCCCCCACCGTGCCCGCCGCGAGCGTGCCGGTCGGCGGCTCGGCCCAGGTCAAGGACCCGGTCACCGGGGACGCCGTCTACATCGTGCAGCCCACGGCCGGCCAGTACTGCGGCCTCTCCTCGGTGTGCACCCACTCCGGCTGCGCGGTGGACGCCCCGAAGAACGGCCGGCTCTACTGCCCCTGCCACGGCTCCCGGTTCGACGCCGCCACCGGCGCGGTGGTCAACGGGCCGGCGGTCAAGCCGCTGCCGAAGTACACCGTCACCCGGGACGGGGACCAGCTGACCCTGGGCCCGCAGCAGAGCTGAGGCCCGGGGCCGGGGGCTCACGGGGTCCGGGGCTCCGGGCCCGGGGGCCCCGGGGTGGGGCGGGTCACTCCTCGCGGTCGGCGCAGCCGCGCCGGGCCACCGCCGCGACCGCGCCGGCCAGCCCGCCCACCCCGAGCACGATGAAGGTCACCGGGATGACGATCCGACCGTTCACCGACTGGTCGTTGAGCGCGGCGACCAGGTACAGCAGGGCGATCACGGTGAACAGGCCGCCCGCGATCAGCGAGAACAGGTCGAGCCGGTGCTTCCTCACTGCTGGACCACCTTGATGTTGCCGAGCCCGATGCCGAGTTCGAGGTTGAGTGTGCCCTTGGAGGCCTGGCCGTCGGCCGGGCCGATCAGATAGGTGTGCCGTCCGGTGCCGTCGCTGCGGCCACCGGGGGTCTCGATGTTGCCGAGGCCGACCCGGGCGACCAGGTTCACCGTCACGTCGGCCGGCACGGTGACGGTCATGTCGCCGGCGCCGAGGTCGGCCTTGGTGGCGAGGGTGGCGCCGGCCGGGTCGAGCCCGGCCAGGTCCAGCCGGGCCTCCCCGGCGCCGAGGTTGTAGCGGTCCCGCAGGTCGGACACCGTGGTGACGGTCCAGTCGCGCTGGCCGACGGCGTTCTTCATCGAGGTCGGCGAGTGGCCGACGAAGGCCAGCGCCAGGGTGAGCAGCAGACCGGTCACCGCGAGCTTGCGGGCCCGGCCGAACTTCGCGCCGACCAGCAGGGTCAGGCCGACCACCAGCAGCGCGGCGGCCAGCGCCGCCGAGCTCAGCCTGGTGGGGTCGTGGCGGTTCGAGGCCGCGGACCAGATCGCGGCGGCCGCGCCGATCGCCAGCAGGAAGCCGAAGAAGCCGAGCGCCGAACGCTCCCGGGGGCGCCGCACGACGGCGGGCTCCGAGCGGCGTGCCGGGCGCTCCTTGCGCAGCGGGTCGCCCTCCGGCAGGTCGGTGCGCTGCCACCAGGGCTGGGCCGGGCCGCCGGCCGGCGGCACCGGGGTGCCGAACGGCGGGGTGGGGGTCGCGGTGGTGGCGCCGCCGTACGGGTTGCGCTCGGGGTGGCGCGGGTCCCACAGGTAGCCGCTCGCGCCCGGCGCCGGGCTGTCGGCGGGGACGGTGCCGGCGGCCCGGGCGGCGGCGTGCCTGGCCCGCGCCGCCTCGTCCGGCTCGGGCCGCGGCCAGACGTAGTCCTCGGGCCCGGGCTCGGCGAAGTGGCGGTCGTACGGGCCGCCGCGCCGGCGCCCGCGCACCCGGCCGCGGCGGCGCTCCGGGTCGTAGCGCACCGCCAGGAAGACCAGGCCGGCGAGCAGCAGCAGCGGGAAGATCTGGTCGCCGTTGCCCATCGAGGAGAAGAACACCCCGGTGCCGATCACGGTCAGCAGCACCGCGCCGACCGACTGGCCGTCCACCCGGCCGGTGAGCACCCGCTGGAGCTCGGTGCGCCCGCCGCGGCCCTTGGGCCCGTCGTCGGTCGGGACGATCAGCCAGGCCAGGCCGTACAGGAACAGCCCGAGGCCGCCGGAGAGGCAGAGCACCACGATGACCACCCGGAAGACCACCGGGTCGATGTCCAGGTGCCGGCCGAGGCCGCCGCAGACGCCGGCCACCACGCGGTGGTGCTCGGCCCGGGTGAGGGGCGGTCGCGGTTCCGGCGGGGCGGCGGGCCCGGCCTCCTCGATGCGGGGGTCCTCGGTCATGGGCACCATCCTTCCGGCAGGTGCCGGTCCGGCCCAACCGGGAGCACCCCTGCTCGTACCCTGACTTGTCCCTGATACGGGATGGGGACACACCCTGATGCGCCCGCGGGGGCGCGCGTG
The DNA here is from genome assembly GCF_040685975.1 of Kitasatospora sp. NPDC086791. NCBI lineage: Bacteria > Bacillati > Actinomycetota > Actinomycetes > Kitasatosporales > Streptomycetaceae > Kitasatospora > Kitasatospora sp. NPDC086791. The sequence continues at coordinate 125,974 of NZ_JBFBOC010000005.1, forward strand.
GAACCATCGGTGGCGTGGCAGCCCCCGGTACCGATCCCCGCACCATCGCCCCCGACGCCGCGCCGTCGGCCGGCGCCGACCCCGGCGCGCCCGAAGGCGGGAAGCCGCCGTACCGCCGGTTCTACCGCAGCCCGCAGGGCCGGATGCTCGGCGGCGTCGCGCACGGCCTGGCGGTGCACCTCGGGCTGCCGGTGCGCTGGGTGCGGTTCGCCTTCGTCCTGCTGTTCTTCGCGCAGGGGATCGGCGCCCTGCTGTACGCCGCGTTCTGGTTCGTGGTGCCGATCGGCATCGGCGAGCCCTCGGCGCGCGCCGGCGCCCAGTGGATGTACCTCAACGGCGTGTTCGTCCCGGCCGCGCCCGGGCTGCAGGGCGGCCTGCTGAGCAAGGGCGCCGGCGGCGGCCGGCTCGGCCGGCTGCGCCAGCTGCTCCAGCACACGCTGCAGGGCGAGCCGGTGGCGCCGCCCGCGGAGGGCGAGGGCGCTGCGCCGGCCGCCAAGGGCGGGCAGGGCGGCCTCGGCCAGCTCGCCGCCCTGGTCATGGTCGTGATCGGCCTGATCGCCCTGCTCAACGTGCTCGGCTGGCAGACCGCCAAGCCGTACACCTGGCCGCTGCTGGCGATCGGCGTCGGCGTCGCGCTGGTCTGGCGGCAGGCCGACGACTCGCGCTGGCAGCGCTGGTTCGGCATCGAGGAGGGCGAGAAGCGGCGCGGCGCCTACACCCGGGTCGGTGCCGGCGTGCTGCTCGCGGTGGCGGGCACCATCGCGCTGCTCGCCATGCAGGGCAACGGATCCACGCTCGGCTCGGTCATCGAGGCCTCGCTCGCGGTGCTCGCCGGGGTGCTGGTGCTGCTCGGCCCGTACGGCCTGCGGCTGTGGCAGGACCTCGGCGCCGAGCGCACGGCCCGCATCCGCGCCCAGGAGCGGGCCGAGATCGCCGCGCACATCCACGACTCGGTGCTGCACACCCTGACCCTGATCCAGCGTCGGGCCGAGGACCCGAAGGAGGTCCTGCGGCTGGCCCGCTCGCAGGAGCGCGAACTGCGGCTGTGGCTGTACCGCCCGGAAGCCGCCGCCGAGGCCGCGCCGGACACCATGGCGGAGACCCTGCGCGCCGCCGTCGCCGAGGTCGAGGACCGGCACGGCGTCCCGGTCGAGCTGGTGATCGTCGGCGACTGCCCGATGGACGAGCGGATCGCGGCACAGATGCAGGCCGCGAGGGAGGCGACCGTCAACGCGGCCAAGTACGGTGGCGGGGGACCGGTCCAGGTCTACGCCGAGGTGGAGGGGAGGACGGTGTCGGTGTTCGTCCGCGACCACGGCCCCGGCTTCGACCCCGACACGGTGCCCGAGGACCGGATGGGCGTACGGGAGTCGATCATCGGCCGGATGAAGCGCAACGGCGGCACCGCTCGGGTGCGGCCTGCGGCGGGCGGCGGTACCGAGGTCGAGCTGGAGATGGAGAGAGCGAATGACTGAGGCAGCGCCGATGGGGGCCTCCCCGGCCGAGGGCGGGGGGCGCACTGCACGGGTCGTCCTGGTGGACGACCACCGGATGTTCCGGACCGGGGTCCGGGCCGAGATCGGCCGTACCGACGTGACCGGCATCGACGTGGTCGGCGAGGCCGACGACGTGGACTCCGCGGTCCGCGTGGTCGCCGAGACCCGGCCCGACGTGGTCCTGCTCGACGTCCACCTGCCCGGCGGCGGCGGCGTCGAGGTGCTGCGCCGCTCGGTCGGTCTGATGGGTGAGCAGGGCGGGGTGAAGTTCCTGGCACTGTCCGTGTCGGACGCCGCCGAGGACGTCATCGGCGTCATCCGCGGCGGGGCGCGCGGCTACGTCACCAAGACCATCACCGGCACCGACCTGGTGAACGCGGTCTTCCGGATCGCCGACGGCGACGCGGTGTTCTCGCCCCGGCTGGCCGGCTTCGTCCTGGACGCCTTCGCGGCCACCGACACCCCGCCGGTCGACGAGGACCTGGACCGCCTCACCCAGCGCGAGCGCGAGGTCCTGCGCCTGATCGCCCGCGGCTACGCCTACAAGGAGATCGCCAAGCAGCTCTTCATCTCGGTGAAGACGGTCGAGAGCCACGTCTCCGCCGTGCTGCGCAAGCTCCAGCTGAGCAACCGCCACGAGCTGACCCGCTGGGCCACCGCCCGCCGCCTGGTCTGAGCCGGGTCCGCGGTCGGGCTCGTGATCGGGCCCGCGGTCGGCTCCGCGGTCGGGTCCGGGGTCGAGCCCGAGGACGAGCCCGTCCGGCCGGTTTTCTCCGGCCGGGCGGGCTTGTCGGTGGGTGGCCATAGACTCGGAGTGCCATGAATAGCCTCTTTGACGACCTCCCGCTCCCCGGTTTCGAGGCACCCGCCGCCGGGTCGAAGCAGCCCGCCGCGCCCATCGACGAGGAGCCCCCGCCGTACGAGGACGACGTGCCGTACGACGCGTACGAGGAGGCGATCCCGGAGGGGCTGTTCCAGAACGACCACGTCGCCGAGGCGGAGCGCGACGCCTGGTACCGCAACGGCGCCGCCCGTCCGGTGATCGACCCGGCGCAGCTGCTGGAGGGGATGAACGACCCGCAGCGCGAGGCCGTGCTGCACGCGGGCTCGCCGCTGCTGATCGTGGCCGGCGCCGGCTCGGGCAAGACCCGGGTGCTGACCCACCGGATCGCCCACCTGCTGGGCGCCCGCGGCGTGCAGCCGGGCGAGATCCTGGCGATCACCTTCACCAACAAGGCCGCCGGCGAGATGCGCGAGCGCGTCGAGGCGCTGGTCGGCCCGCGCGCCCGGGCGATGTGGGTGTCCACCTTCCACAGTGCCTGCGTGCGGATCCTGCGCCGCGAGTCCAAGCAGCTGGGATTCACCTCCAGCTTCTCGATCTACGACTCGGCCGACTCGCAGCGGCTGATGTCGCTGGTCTGCCGCGACCTCGACCTGGACCCGAAGCAGTTCCCGCCGAAGTCCTTCACGGCGAAGGTCAGCAACCTCAAGAACGAGCTGATCGACGAGGAGACCTTCGCCGCCCGGGCCGCCAATCCGATGGAGCGGAAGCTCGCCGAGGCGTACACGCTGTACCAGCGGCGGCTGCGCGAGGCCAACGCGCTGGACTTCGACGACATCATCATGACGACGGTGAACCTGCTGCAGGCCTTCCCCGAGGTCGCCGGGCACTACCGGCGCCGGTTCCGGCACATCCTGGTCGACGAGTACCAGGACACCAACCACGCCCAGTACATGCTGGTCCGGGAGCTGAGCGGCGGCTCCGTCGCGGCCGCGCCGAAGCGCACCGCCGACGGGGACTTCGTGAACCCGGCGGCCGCGCACCTCGCCGAGGTGCCGCCGGCCGAGCTGTGCGTCGTCGGTGACGCGGACCAGTCGATCTACGCCTTCCGCGGCGCGACGATCCGCAACATCCTCCAGTTCGAGGAGGACTACCCGAACGCGACCACGATCCTGCTGGAGCAGAACTACCGCTCCACGCAGACCATCCTGAGCGCCGCCAACGCCGTCATCGAGCGCAACGGCAACCGCCGCGAGAAGAAGCTCTGGACGGCCGGCGACCACGGCGAGAAGGTGGTCGGCTACGTCGCGGACGACGAGCACGGCGAGGCCCAGTTCATCGCCGACGAGATCGACCGGCTCACCGACAAGGGCGAGGCCAAGCCCGGCGACGTCGCGATCTTCTACCGGACCAACGCCCAGTCCCGCGTCTTCGAGGAGGTGTTCATCCGGGTCGGCCTGCCGTACAAGGTGGTCGGCGGGGTGCGCTTCTACGAGCGCAAGGAGGTCCGGGACGTCCTGGCCTACCTGCGGGTGCTCTCCAACCCGGAGGACACCGTGCCGCTGCGCCGGATCCTCAACGTGCCCAAGCGCGGCATCGGCGAGCGGGCCGAGGCGATGATCGACGCGCTGGCCGCGCGGGAGCGGATCTCCTTCGCCCAGGCGCTGGTGCGGGTGGACGAGGCGTACGGGATGGCCGCGCGCTCGGCCAACGCGGTGAAGAAGTTCAACGTCCTGATGGCCGGGCTGCGCCAGGTGGTCGAGTCGGGCGCGGGCCCGGCGGCGGTGCTGGAGGCCGTCCTGGAGGAGACCGGCTACCTGGCCGAGCTCCAGTCCTCCACCGACCCGCAGGACGAGACCCGGGTGGAGAACCTGCAGGAGCTCGCCTCCGTCGCCCTGGAGTACGAGCAGGATCCGGGCGAGCGGCCGGACGCCGGGGAGGAGGGCGCTCCGCCGGTCGGCACGCTGGCCGACTTCCTGGAGCGGGTCGCGCTGGTCGCCGACTCCGATCAGATCCCGGATGCGAAGCAGTACGGGACAGAAGGAGGAAGTCCGGACGAGGACGAGGAGGAGCAGGGCGTCATCACGATGATGACCCTGCACACCGCCAAGGGCCTGGAGTTCCCGGTCGTCTTCCTGACCGGCATGGAGGACGGGATCTTCCCGCACATGCGGGCGCTCAACCAGGTCAAGGAGCTGGAGGAGGAGCGCCGGCTCGCCTACGTCGGGCTCACCCGGGCGCGCGAGCGGCTGTACCTGACCCGCTCGGTGCTGCGCAGCGCGTGGGGGCAGCCGGCCTACAACCCGGCCTCGCGGTTCCTGGAGGAGATCCCGGAGGCGCTGGTGGAGTGGAAGCGCACCGGGGCGGCGCAGGCGCCGGCACAGCGCGGCTACTCCTCGGGCTCGTCCTGGAGCAAGTCCTCGTCCGGGGGCGGGGGTTCGCGTTCCTCGTCGAGGTCCTCGGGCTCGTCCTCGTCGTCGTTCTCGGCCTCCGCCTCGCCGAAGGCGGGCTGGGGGCAGTCCGCGCGGCGCGGCGGCCAGGCCGCGGAGCGCGAGGTCGTCTCGCTGGCGGTCGGCGACCGTGTCACCCACGACAGCTTCGGGCTGGGCACGGTGGTGGCCGTGACGGGCGTGGGTGACCGGGCGCAGGCCACCGTCGACTTCGGCACGGACGGGCGCAAGCAGCTGCTGCTGCGCTACGCGCCGGTGGAGAAGCTGTAGGTCCCGGGCTCGTCCTCGAACCCCCGCCCTCGCACCCGCGCCCTCGAACCCCCGTCCGCAGGGCGGGGGTCGGGGACGGGCCTAACGGGGGTCCAGGCCGTTGGCCAGGAACCACGGCAGCGGGTCGATCGGCCCGTTGCCGGCCGGCCGGACCTCGAAGTGCAGGTGCGGCCCGGTGCTGTTGCCGCTGCTGCCGACGAAGGCGATGACGTCGCCCTGCTTCACCGGACCCTTGCGGATCTTGTAGCCGCGCAGGTGGCAGTACCAGGCCTCGGTGCCGTCGGGCATCTTGAGCATCGACATGTAGCCGTAGAACGGGTTCCACTGGGTGCGGATGGTGCCGTCGGCGACGGCCATCACCTGGGTGCCGCCGTCCACCGGGAAGTCGATGCCGGTGTGGCGGTTGGCCCAGCGGGCGCCCGCCTCGCCGAACAGCTCGCCGAGGCCGTGCTGCGCGACCGGCATGACCACCTTGGGCTTGACCGGCTCGGGGGCCGGTTCGGGGGTGGGCTGCGCGGCCGGGGCGTCGGTGGGCTGGGCGCCGGCCAGCGGCCGGCGGGCGTCGCCGCGCGAGGCCTGGGCCCGGTCGCCGTCCGCGGCCACCTGCGTGGCCGTCGCCCTGGCGGGCGCGTTGTCCGGGACGCCGTCCGCGGCGGCCTGCGGCGGGACCCGCCCGGCGGCCTGGACGCGCTGCTGCTCGGCCTCCCCCTGCACCGTGATCGCCGCCGCGGCCGCGACCCCGAGCGCGGCCACCGACGGCAGCGCGACCCGCAGCAGCGCCGTCCGGGTGGCCGCCTTGGCGGCACCGCGGCGCTGGGCGCGGGACTGCTCGCGGGCGGCGAGGCGCAGCTCCGCGCGGGTCGGACGGGCGGCTGCTTCGGGAGCCATCGGGGGCTGCCTCCTCGGTGGGCCTCGGGCACGTCAATCGGGCGAGGTCGAACTGCCGTGACTGTAGCCGGAGGAGGGGCGCGCCGGAAAAACCTCCCGCTGTCAAGGGGTCGCCCGGGGGGTCTGCGGGGAGGCTGCCGGAAGAACGGGTATACCCGCTGGTAGCAAGGCTTGGAGCTGTGACTTTGCCCTCCTCTTGGGAGGGGGCTCGGTCAACCGGGCCGGGTGGCGCTAACCTCCCCTCAGGTTGGTTATTGACCGTTAACCGCGCCCGTGGCCCACGAGGCCCGGTGGGGTGGTGGACGACGATGTCCAGGAGGCAGTGATGAGTGTGTCGGGGCCGATCCGTGTGGTGGTCGCCAAGCCGGGGCTCGACGGTCACGACCGTGGCGCCAAGGTCATCGCGCGTGCCCTGCGCGACGCCGGTATGGAGGTCATCTACACCGGGCTGCACCAGACGCCCGAGCAGGTCGTCGACACCGCGATCCAGGAGGACGCGGACGGCATCGGGCTGTCCATCCTCTCCGGTGCCCACATGACGCTGTGCGCGCGGGTGCTGGAGCTGCTGAAGGAGCGCGACGCGGCGGACATCAAGGTCTTCTGCGGGGGGATCATCCCGGACGAGGACATCGCCGAGCTCAAGGCGATGGGCGTCGCGGACATCTTCACCCCGGGCACGCCCACCCGGGACGTGGTCGCCTGGGTCGAGTCCAACCTCCGGGCGAGCTGACCGCCGGGCGCACCGCCCCCGGCGGGGTGGAGCGGGTCGGTCCCCCGGGGGCCGGCCCGCTCCGGCGTTTCCGGGGGCGGTCCGGTCGGGATCGGTCGGGATCGGTCGGGATCGGTCGGGGTCGGTCGGTCCGGTCGGGATCGGTTGGGGTCGGTCGGGGGCGGGGCCCGGCGTCAGCCCCCCAGCTCCGCGAGCATCGCGGCCCGGAAGCGCAGGGTGCCGGCCAGCCGGGCGAAGGTCTCGGCCCAGGCGGAGTCCGGGGCGGCCGCGGCGGCCAGCTCCTCCACCGCGGCGGCCGTCCCGGGCGCGAGCGCGCGCTCCGTCATCCCGAGCACCCCGCTGTGGCTCCACGGGTACGCGCCGGAGGCGGCGGCCCGGGCCAGGGCGCTCACCACGGCGGTGGACAGCGGCGGCGTCCACGGGGTGGCGCAGGCGCCGAGCAACTGGAAGGCCTCGCCCAGCCCGCGCACCTCGATGAAGGCGGCCGTCCAGGCGGCCCGCTCCTCGGGCGGCAGCACGGCCAACAGCTTGGCCGGGGCGCCGGTGGCGCGCGGGGCGCGGGCCCGGCCGGTGCCGCGGCCGGGCGGCACCGGGGCCGGGCCGAGCAGCGCCCGGGCCCACTCGGTGTCGTGCTGGCGGACGGCGGCGCGCGCCCAGGCCTCCCGCAGGTCGTCGGCCCAGCTGCTGCTGGTCTCGTCGATGCTGTCGCCGACCCGCAGCGAGAGCAGCTGTTCGGGCGTCAGCCCGGTGTTCTCCGGCCAGACCGCGAGCGGGGCCGCGGCCACCACCTCGCCGAACCACCAGGCCCGTTCGCCGCGCCCGGTGGGGGACTTGGGCGTGATGCCGTCGCGCTGCATCTGCGCGTCGCACTCGGCGGGCGGGGTGACCAGCAGGTGCGTGCCGGCCCCGGCGAGCCGGACGGCGGTCCGGGCCCGCTCGGCCATCCGGCCCGCGAGGGCGGAGCCGGGCAGGGCGGAGAGCAGTTCGGCGGCGGTGGCGCGGACGTTCTTGCTGCGGTCGCCGAGAGCGGCCTCCAGGAACGGTTCGTCGGCGGGGGAGAGGCCGTCCTGGAGGGCGTCCAGGAAGAGCAGGCGGTCCTCGGCGCGCTCGGTGGACCAGGTGCTGCGCAGCAGCTCCAGGCCGACGGCCGGGTCGCGGCGGCGCAGCTGCGTGAGGTGGGTGACCCGCTCGGCGAACAGGCCCTCGTGCCACAGCTGGTGGTCGGCGGGGTCGGCGCGGCCGGTCGGCGGGTGGGTCGGCTCCTGGGTGGTGGTGCGCAGCACGAACCGCCAGTCCGGGTTCCGCCCGGCCAGCCAGCGGCCCAGCGGACCGGCCAACGCGACGGCGTCGGAGCGCAGTTCGCTGCGGGCGCGGGCGGCGTCGAGCAGGCCGGGCACCAGCGCGGCGGGCGGCCGCAGGCCCCGGGCGCGGGCGGTGGCGAGCCACTGCGGCAGCAGCTCGGTCAGGTTGGCCAGGGTGCCGCCGCCACCGGCGCCGGTCCGGCCGGCCAGCAGGACGGCCAGTCGGCGGGCGGCCGGCTCGGGCAGCTCCGGGCGGGGGTCCGCGGGCGCGGGCGGGCCGGGCGGTTCGGCGGCCGGTACGGGCAGCGCGCCCGCCCGGCGGCGGACGGTGGCCAGGGCGGCCAGCTCCAGCAGGGCGGTGGCCGGGTCGGCCCGGTCGACGGCGCCGGCGAGTGGCAGGGCGGTGGCCGGGAGCGGGCGGCGGTCGGTGCCGAGCAGGGCGCTGGTGTGCAGGGTCTCCCACGGGTCCTGGGTGATCGTCATTCTCGGTGCTCCTAGCAGGTGGTGAGGCCGACCGGGCGGTGCCCGGCGGGCCAGGCCGTGACCGGGGCGAAGCCCTGGTGGCCGTACTCGCCGAAGACCGTCAGCGGGCGGCCGGTGGAGACCGCGGCCAGCCGCCACAGCGGCGCCTCGGGGACGGCCGCGGCGCGGACGGGCACGGTGTGGTGGCCGTCCGTCAGGTACCAGCCGTCCGGGGTGCGGACCGGGACGACGTCGGTGAGGACGGTCGGCCAGCTCTCCAGCCACGGGTCGTCGGCGACGGCGGTGCCGTACCCGGCCGCCGCCTCGGCGACGGTGAGCCCGGCGGGCGGGTCGGCCGGGCCCGCCCCGGGGGCGCCGTAGCGGGTGCCGAGCACGGCGCGCAGCGGGCGGGCGCCGGGGTGGTAGGCGAGCTCGGCCTCCAGGAGGTGGCCGGTGGGCAGGGCGAGGTCGGGGGCCTGGCCGGGGCGGCCGAAGGCCAGCAGGAGGGCGGGGCGGCCGGTCTTGGTGCCGCGCAGCCAGACCCTGCGGGTGGTGAGCCGCTCGTCGGAGCCCCCTTCCATCGGCACCGTCCGACTGCCGAGCACCAGCCAGCGGTCGCGGACGGTGGGGCCGGCCAGCACCTCGGCGGCATCCAGGGTGTAGCCGACCCGGGCGCGGACCGTCGCGGCCAGCTCGGCGGGCAGTTCGTCGACCCGGGTGGCGGCGGTGGCGAGCAGGTGGAGCATCGCGTACTCCTCCAGCAGCCGCTCCGGCGGCACGGTGTCGAGTTCGCGGACCCGGGTGGCCAGGCCGGGGGCCTGCGCGTCGATCATCCGGGCGGCGACCTCCTCCCAGGGGCCGGCGGTGGACCGGTCGGCCAGGCCGTGCCGGATCCGGTCGGCCAGGCGCAGCCGCAGCTCGGCCGCGCCGGCCGCGACCCGGGCGCCGCGCTTCTCGGCCCGGCGGCGGGCGGCCTCCGGGTCGGCCGGGGCCGCCGCGCGCTTCTCGGCGCGCTCCTGGCGGGACCGGAGCCAGTCGGCCGCCCAGTCGGCGGGCTCGGCGGCCGGGACGGCCTCCGGGGAGCCGCTCCACAACAGGAGGAGTCCGAGCGCGTGCTTGCACGGGAACTTCCGGCTCGGGCAGCTGCACTGGTAGGCGGGCGTGGCGAGTTCGACCGCGGTGCGGTACGGCGTGCGGCCGCTGCCCTTGCACTCGCCCCAGACCGCGGTGCCGTCGGTGCCCGTGCCGGACCACGGCGCGGGCGAGGAGAGCTTGCCCGCCGCCTTCTGTGACGTGGCGTCAGGCGCCAGGGACAGGACGTGTTCGGTGCTCCAGCGTTCCTCCATGCGACCGACCGTAGGCGGTGGCACTGACAGTGGCTGACTGCCCGTCCGGAGCGCGGCCCGGAGCGCGCCCCGGTGGCCGGCGGGTCCTCCGGGGGTCCTCCTGGGGGCCTCCCGGGCTCCTCCCGGGCTCCGGCGGGTGATGTCAGTGGTCCGGTGCAGGGTGGTTCCCACAGGTCGGGACGCCGGCCTGGCTCCCCCCGATCATCCCGCCGCCGGGGCACCCGTACCGCCCGGCGGCCGACCCGAAGGAGCCCCCCGTGACCGACGTTCTGCGGCAGCACGCCGAGGACGCCTTCGCCGGCGAACTGGCCGCCCTGGCCGCGCAGGACGACCGTCCGCGCCCCGCGCGCTGGAAGCTGTCGCCCTGGGCCGTGGCGACGTACCTGCTCGGTGGCGAGCTGCCCGACGGCACCCCGATCACCCCCAAGTACATCGGCCCGCGCCGGATCGTCGAGGTCGCCGTGACGACCCTGGCGACGGACCGCGCGCTGCTGCTGCTCGGCGTGCCCGGCACTGCGAAGACCTGGGTGTCCGAGCACCTGGCCGCCGCGATCAGCGGTGACTCCACGATGCTGGTGCAGGGCACCGCCGGCACCCCCGAGGAGGCCGTCCGGTACGGCTGGAACTACGCCCAGCTGCTCACCCACGGCCCCAGCCGGGACGCCCTGGTGCCCTCGCCGCTGATGCGGGCGATGGCCGGGGGCAGGATCGCCCGGGTCGAGGAGCTGACCCGCATCCCGGCCGACGTACAGGACAGTCTGATCACCATCCTGTCCGAAAAGACGCTTCCGATACCGGAATTGGGCACCGAGACACAGGCGGTGCGCGGCTTCAACGTGATCGCCACCGCCAACGACCGCGACCGCGGCGTCAACGAGCTCTCCAGCGCGCTGCGCCGCCGCTTCAACACCGTGGTGCTGCCGCTGCCGGGCTCGCTGGAGGAGGAGGTCGACATCGTCACCCGTCGGGTCGAGCAGCTCGGCCGCTCCCTGGAACTGCCCGAACTGCCGGGCGGCGCCGAGGAGATCAGGCGCGTGGTCACCGTCTTCCGGGAGCTGCGGGCCGGGATCACGACGGACGGCCGGACGAAGGTCAAGACCCCGAGCGGCACCCTCTCCACCGCCGAGGCGATCTCGGTGGTGACCAACGGCCTGGCCCTGGCCACCCACTTCGGCGACGGCGTGCTGCGCGCGGGGGACGTGACGACCGGCATCCTCGGCGCCGTCGTCCGCGACCCGGTGGCGGACCAGGCGGTCTGGCGCGAGTACGTCGAAGGGGTGGTGCGCGAGCGCGACGGCTGGAAGGACTTCTACCGCGCCGCCCGCGAGGTGACCGCGTGAGCCGGCGGAACGGGCGGAACGGCCGGAGCGGGGTGGGGACATGACGCCCGAGGTCGCCCTGCTCGGCATCCGCCACCACGGCCCCGGCTCGGCCCGGGCGGTGGCCGCCGCGCTCGACCGGTGGCAGCCGGACGCGGTGCTGATCGAGGGCCCGCCGGAGGCCGACGACCTCGTCCACCTGGCCGCCGGGAAGGACCTGGTGCCGCCGGTCGCGTTGCTCGCCCACGCGGTGGACGACCCGGCGAAGGCCGCCTTCTGGCCGTACGCCGAGTTCTCCCCGGAGTGGGTGGCGATCCGGCACGCGGTGGCGCACGGTCTGCCGGTCCGCTTCATCGACCTGCCCGCCGGGTACGGCTTCGCGCCCGCTCCCGGGTCAGCCCTCGATTCCGACGAGGCCGGCGACCTGCCCGCCGACCCGGTGGCCCTGCTCGCCGAGGCGGCCGGGTACGACGATCCGGAGCGCTGGTGGGAGGACGTGGTCGAGCACCGTGCGCCCGGCGACGACGCGCTGGCCCCCTTCGCCGCCGTCGCCGAGGCGATGGGCGCGCTGCGCGCCGAGGGACTCGGCGAGTCCCGCCGGGACCTGCTGCGCGAGGCGTACATGCGCGGGCGGATCCGCGCCGCCCGCCGCGCCGGGCACCGGCGGATCGCGGTGGTCTGCGGGGCCTTCCACGTCCCCGCGCTGGCGACGATGCCCACCGTCGCGCACGACCGGGCGCTGCTCGCCGAGCTGCCGAAGAAGGTGCGGACGGACATCACCTGGGTGCCGTGGACGCACCGCCGGCTCTCCCGGGCCACCGGCTACGGCGCGGGCGTGCGGTCGCCCGGCTGGTACCACCACCTGTTCACCACCGACGGAGACCCGGTGCCGCGCTGGCTCACCCGGGCCGCCGAACTCCTGCGCGCCGAGGACCACCCGGTCTCCTCCGCCCACGTCATCGAGGCGGTCCGGCTCGCCGAGACCCTGGCCGTCCTGCGCGGCCGCCCGCTCGCCGGGCTGACCGAGACCCTGGACGCCGTGCGCGCGGTGCTCTGCGAGGGCTCGGACGTCGCCCTGGAGCTGGTCCGGGACCGCCTGGTGGTCGGCGACGCGCTCGGCGAGGTCCCGGACGCCGCACCGGCGGTGCCGCTGCAGCGCGACCTCGCCCGGCTGCAGCGCTCGCTGCGGCTCAAGCCCGAGGCCGCGCCGAAGGACGTCGACCTCGACCTGCGCAAGGAGAACGACGCGGCCCGCTCCCGGCTGCTGCACCGGCTGCGGCTGTTGGGCGTGGACTGGGGCGTGCCCGCCCGCTCCGCGGTCAACTCCACCGGGACGTTCCGGGAGAGCTGGCGGCTGTGCTGGCAGCCGGAGTTCGCGGTCCGGATCGCCGAGGCCGCGCAGTGGGGCACCACGGTCGAGGAGGCGGCCGGCAACAAGGCGGTCGGCACCGCCCGTGCCGCCGTCGAACTCGCCGAGTTGACCGGCCTGGTGGAGACCTGCCTGCTGGCCGGGCTGTCCGGCGCGCTGCCCGCGGTGATGCGGGTGCTCGCCGACCGCGCCGCCCTGGACACCGATGTCGCGCACCTCGCGGGCGCGCTGCCCGCCCTGGTCCGCGCGCTGCGCTACGGCGACGTGCGCGGCACCGACCACGGCGCGCTCGCCGGGGCGGCGGCCGGCCTGGCCGAGCGGGTCCGGGTCGGGTTCCCGTCCGCCTGCGTCGGGCTGGACGCCGAGAGCGCGGCGGCGATGCGCGGCCGCCTCGACGAGGTGCACGGTGCGATCGGCCTGCTGACCTCCGCCGGACCGCGGGCCGCCGCCGCCGACGCCGACGATGCCGACCCGGCACCGCACCCCGACGGCCCCGACGCCCTGGCCGACCTGGCCGACCGATGGGCCGCCGCCCTGCGCTCGCTGGCCGCCCGCGAGCCGTCCGGCGGCCCGGCCACCGGCGCCCCGGGCCTGCTCCGCGGCCGGGCCGTCCGGCTGCTGCTGGACGACGGCCGGCTCGACGCCGAGGAGGCCGGCCGCCGGCTGCGGCTGGTCCTGTCCGTCGCCAACGCCCCGGCGGACGGGGCCGGTTGGATCGAGGGCTTCCTCGCCGGCGGCGGCGCCCTGCTGGTGCACGACCCCGGGCTGCTCGCCCTGCTGGACGAGTGGCTGACCGGGGTGAGCGGAGAGGTCTTCACCGACGTCCTGCCGCTGCTGCGCCGCACCTTCGCCGGGCTGGAGGCGGGCGTGCGGACGACCATCGGCGGCCGGGTCGCGGCCGGCCCGCTCGGCGAACCCCCGGCGCACCGGGCCCCGGCGGACGAGCTGGACCGGGCCCGCGCCGACGCCGCCGTCCCCGTGGTGGCCCTGCTGCTCGGCGTCCGCCCGAGGATCCCCCGGCAGGCCGCCGGCCGTAACACCTGACACCCGCGACGACAACACCTGACACCCGCGACGACCCGAGGCCCGCGACACCCGCTGTAGGAGGAGGACGAGATGGCAGCCCCCACGACCGACGAACGGCTGCGCCGCTGGCGGCTGGTGCTCGGCGGCGAGGCCGACGGCACCGGCTGCACCCTGCGCGGCCGGGACGCCGCGATGGACGGCGCCCTCGCCGCGCTCTACCGCGGCGCCCCCGAGGAGCCCGGCCGGACGGGCCGCGCCGGCCGCCGCGGCGCCGGGCTCGGCGGCTCGGCCCCGCAGGTGGCCCGCTGGCTGGGCGACATCCGCAGCTACTTCCCGTCCACCGTCGTCCAGCTGATGCAGCAGGACGCGATCACCCGGCTCGGCCTGGACCGGCTGCTGCTGGAGCCGGAGATGCTGGAGGCCGTCGAACCGGACGTCCACCTGGTCGGCACCCTGCTCTCGCTCAAGCACGCGCTGCCCGAGACCACCAGGGAGACCGCCCGGGCCGTGGTCGGCAAGGTGGTCGCCGACCTGGAGCGCCGACTCGCCGACCGCACCCGGGCCACCCTGGGCGGCGCCCTCGACCGCAGCGCCAGGGTCGACCGCCCCCGGCACCGCGACATCGACTGGGACCGGACGATCCGGGCGAACCTGAAGAACTACCTGCCCGAGCACGGCACCGTCGTCCCCGAGCGGCTGGTCGGCTACGCCCGCGCGCAGCGCGCCGTGAAGAAGGACGTCATCCTCTGCGTCGACCAGTCCGGTTCGATGGCGCCCTCGGTCGTGCACTCGGCGGTCTTCGGCGCGGTGCTCGCCTCGATGCGCACCCTGGACACCCGGCTGGTCGTCTTCGACACCTCGGTGGTCGACCTCACCGAGCAGCTCACCGATCCGGTGGACGTCCTGTTCGCCACCCGGCTCGGCGGCGGCACCGACATCAACCGCGCGCTCGCCTACTGCCAGTCGAGGATCACCCGCCCCGCCGAGACCGTCGTCGTCCTGATCAGCGACCTGTACGAGGGCGGCGTCCGGGACGGCATGCTCAAGCGCGTCGCCGCGATGAAGGCGGCCGGCGTCCAGTTCATCGCCCTGCTCGCGCTCTCCGACGAGGGCGCGCCCGCCTACGACCACGCGCACGCCGCCGCCCTGGCCGCCCTCGGCGCGCCGGCCTTCGCCTGCACCCCGGACGCCTTCCCCGGGATCATGGCGGCGGCCATCGAGAAACGCCCGATCCCGGTGCCTGACCAGGGAGTGTGACGGATTCACCCGGACGGGCGAACCCACCCGATCGGTGGACGGGGCGGTCGTCCGGACGCTCCGGGCTGTCTGTGACGGTTCTCACCCAAGACGGACAGGCCCCGGGCGGAACACTCCCGTCCCACGGGGATAACCTGCCAGACGGACGTGACGCGCGTGTTGATTGACGTGTGCGCCCGTGGCTGTGTGGGCCGCAAGGCCGTACCTCTGCGTACCCGCACCGCCCCGACGACCCGCAGCGAAGATCCTGCCGTGGCACGCTCGTAGAGACACAATCCGCGACCACGAACAAGGACGAACACACGTGGACCTGTTCGAGTACCAGGCGAGGGACCTCTTCGCCAAGCACGGTGTACCCGTGCTTGACGGTGATGTCATCGAGACCCCCGAAGCGGCTCGCGCCATCGCCGAGCGCTTCGGCGGACGCGCCGTCGTCAAGGCTCAGGTGAAGGTCGGTGGCCGTGGCAAGGCCGGTGGCGTCAAGCTCGCCGCCGACCCGGCCGACGCCGTCGCCAAGGCCGAGGCGATCCTCGGTATGGACATCAAGGGCCACACCGTTCACAAGGTGATGCTGGCCCAGACCGCGGACATCAAGGACGAGTACTACGTCTCGTTCCTGCTGGACCGCACCAACCGCACCTTCCTGGCCATGGCCAGCGTCGAGGGCGGCGTGGAGATCGAGGTCGTCGCCGAGCAGAACCCCGACGCGCTCGCCAAGATCCCGGTCGACGCCAACGAGGGCTGCACCCCGGAGAAGGCCGCCGAGATCGTCGCCGCGGCGAAGTTCCCGGCCGAGGTCGCCGACCAGGTCGCCGAGGTCCTGCAGAAGCTGTGGACCGTCTTCATCAAGGAGGACGCCCTCCTCGTCGAGGTCAACCCGCTGATCAAGTCCGGTGACGGCAAGATCATCGCGCTCGACGGCAAGGTCTCCCTGGACGAGAACGCCGAGTTCCGCCAGCCCGAGCACGAGGCCCTGGAGGACAAGGCCGCGGCCAACCCGCTGGAGGCCGCCGCCAAGGCCAAGGGCCTGAACTACGTCAAGCTCGACGGCCAGGTCGGCATCATCGGCAACGGCGCGGGCCTCGTCATGAGCACCCTCGACGTGGTCGCCTACGCCGGTGAGAAGCACGGCGGCGTCAAGCCCGCCAACTTCCTCGACATCGGCGGCGGCGCGTCCGCCGAGGTGATGGCGAACGGCCTGGAGATCATCCTGGGCGACCCCGACGTCAAGTCGGTCTTCGTCAACGTCTTCGGCGGCATCACCGCGTGCGACGCGGTCGCCAACGGCATCGTCCAGGCCCTGGAGCTCCTCGCGAGCAAGGGCGAGGAGGTCACCAAGCCGCTGGTCGTCCGCCTGGACGGCAACAACGCGGAGCTGGGTCGCAAGATCCTCGACGACGCCAACCACCCGCTGGTCCAGCGTGTGGACACCATGGACGGCGCCGCTGACCGCGCCGCCGAGCTGGCCAACAAGTAAGGAAGGGGACTTTCACACCATGGCTATCTTCCTTACCAAGGACAGCAAGGTCATCGTCCAGGGCATGACCGGCTCCGAGGGCATGAAGCACACCCGCCGCATGCTCGCCTCCGGCACCCGGATCGTCGGCGGTGTCAACCCGCGCAAGGCCGGCACCACGGTCGACGTCGACGGCACCGAGGTGCCCGTCTTCGGCACCGTCGCCGAGGCCATGGAGAAGACCGGTGCCGACGTCACCGTCATCTTCGTGCCGCCGAAGTTCACCAAGGACGCCGTCGTCGAGGCCGTCGACGCCGAGATCGGCCTGGCCGTCGTCATCACCGAGGGCGTTCCGGTGCACGACACCGCCGCCTTCTGGGCGCACGCCGGTGCCAAGGGCAACAAGACCCGCATCATCGGCCCGAACTGCCCCGGCCTGATCAGCCCCGGACAGTCGAACGCCGGCATCATCCCGGCCGACATCACCACCTCCGGCAAGATCGGTCTGGTCTCGAAGTCCGGCACCCTGACCTACCAGCTCATGTACGAGCTGCGGGACATCGGCTTCACCTCGGCCGTGGGCATCGGCGGTGACCCGGTCATCGGCACCACCCACATCGACGCGCTCAAGGCCTTCCAGGAGGACCCGGAGACCGAGATCATCGTCATGATCGGTGAGATCGGTGGCGACGCCGAGGAGCGTGCCGCGGACTTCATCAAGGCGAACGTGACCAAGCCGGTCGTCGGCTACGTCGCGGGCTTCACCGCCCCCGAGGGCAAGACCATGGGCCACGCCGGCGCCATCGTCTCCGGCTCCTCGGGCACCGCCCAGGCGAAGAAGGAGGCCCTCGAGGCCGCCGGTGTCAAGGTCGGCAAGACGCCGTCCGAGACCGCCCGCCTGGCCCGCGAGATCATCGCCGCCCAGGCCTGATCACCGCCCCAGGGCACACCGAGCGCCCCCGCCCACCCGGGCGGGGGCGCTCGCCGTTTCAGCGCGTCCTCGCTCCCGTCGTGCAGGGCCGCGGCAGCCACCGCGGGCAGGCCACCGGACCCTGCGGCGGCGGCGCGTCCCCGCCCCGGACCGCCGCCGGCAGCTCCCAGCGGGCGACCGCCCGGGCGTGCGGCTGCACCAGTACCGCCTCCAGCCCCGGCGCCGGGCTGCACCACAGGCTGCTGATGCCGTTCGGCACCCCGCCCGGCAGCACCGGCACGCCCGGTTCCTGCGCCGCGGCGGCGGGCAGGCACAGCGCGGGCTCCGGCGGCTCCGGCGGCCGGAACAGCACCGCCGGCCGCACCCCCGCCAGGGTCGCCAGCGTCGCCCCGCCCACCGCCATCGTCAGCAGCGCCGCCGCGCCCGTCCGGCTCGCCGTCCACAGCCGGTGCCGGGCCCGCAGCACCGGCACCGGCGACCGGTGCGGCTCCGGGCACCCGCGCACCGCCGCCCGGTGCAGCAGCAGGCTCAGCCCGTCCGCGAACCCCGGTGCCGCCGGGTCCGGCCCCACCAGGTCCGGCACCCACTGCGCCAGCGCCGCCCGGGCCGTCCACACCCGGCCCTCGGCGGCCGCCCGGGTCGACTCCACCTCCACCGCGATCGCCGCCGCCGGCAGTCCCAGCCCGTCGTGCAGCACCAGCGCCCTGCGCTGCGGCCGCGACAGGCGCTTGAGCGCCTTCAGCAGGGCGCGGTCCCGGTCGGTGAGCCGGTCGTGGTCCGGGAGCACCGCCTGCGACTCGTCCGCCGGCCGCACCTTGATCCGCCGGTGCGGCAGACCCCACGCGTGCGCCCGCCGCGGCCCGCCCCGGTGCCACGGCGACAGCGCCAACTCGCAGGCCCGCACCCGTACCCACCCCTCCGGATCCGCCGACCCGGCCACCGCCGGCCACCCCCGGCGGGCCTCCCCGAACGCCCGCCGCACGCAGCGCACCGCGCGGTGACGGCAGGCGGTCAGCAGGAACACCTGCTGCACCAGGCGGGTGTGCGCGGCCTCGTACAGCTCCTCGAAGCTCGGCACCGGGCGGTCGGCGGGCCGGGACGACGCGGCGGGGGCGGGCGATGGGGCGGGCGATGGGGCGGGGGCGGGCCCGCCCGCGGCCGGTGCGGCGGCCGGAGCCGTGTGCGTCGTCACCTCGCCCTGCCCTTCCGTGCCCGCGGGGGGCTGCTCCCCGCTCGTCGTGCCGTCACCCGCTCCGCCGGCCGCGACCGGGGCCGGGGCCGGGGTCGGCGGTGGCGTGGATGTCGGCGGCGTGGGCGTCCCCGGCTGCGCGGGCCCGCCGTCCGAGGGTGGCTGCGGCCCTTTCGCCGTGGTGGCGGCCGGGGTGCCCTGAGCCGCGCCGCCGCGCCTCGCCGCGCCCCCGGAGGCGGGCCGTTCCCGGTCGGCGGGCGAGGGCTGCTGCCGCTGTGCTGCCGAAGGGGCCTGGGGGCTCGGCGGGCGGGTGCCGGGGTCGGCCGTGTTCGTGGGACTGATGGGGCTGGCCGGTTCGGTCGGCCCGGCGGTGGCCGATGAGGCGGCGTCCGTCCGCGCCGGGGCGTGGTGCCCGTCCCGGGGCAGCCGGGCCGCCGGCGTGCGGTCGGCGGTGGCGAGCCGCCCCCGTCCTTCGGCCGCGGCCGGGCGCCCGGTCACGGCCGCCGCCGGTGACGGCGGCTGTGCCGGGCCGCCGCGTTCGCCCCGGTGCGCGGGGACCGGCTGGGGCGTCCGTTCGGGGCGGGCGGACGGGCGCTCGCCCGGGGGCGTGCGCGCCGCTTCTCCGCGCTCTTGTCGGGCGCGCCGCGCCGCCCGGCCGCGTCGGGCGGCGGGGGCGGGCCGTCGGCTGTCGCCCGGCGGCGCCACCGGCCCGGGGGGGCCGTCCTCCGCCCGGTCGGTGGCGGTGCGATCGGCGGTGCGATCGGCGCTGCGATAGGCCGGGTGACGGACGGTGTGGGGCGCGGTGCCCGGGCTTCGCGGGGACGGCGTCGCCGGCTGCCCGGTCGGAGCCGGTGAGGTTCCGCCTCCGCCGCTTCCCCCGCCACCGCTGCTCCCGCCCCCGCCCCCGGGGCCGTCCGCCGCGACCCGAACCGCGTGCACGGGCCCGGCCGTGCTCCCCGTGCGGCCGGGGCCGAGCGAGGAGGGGGTCAGGCCGACGAAGTTCGCCGGGCCGGCGGGCGGGACGTGCGGCAGGGAGCCCGCGGCGAGGGCGATGGCCTCGGCCTGCGTGGTGGCGCCGAGCTTCCGCATGGCGCGCAGGAGGTAGCTGCGGGCGGTGGTGGGGGTGACGCCGAGGAGGGCGGCGGTGTGGGGGAGGTCGGGACCGGCGGCGAGGTGGGCCAGGGTCTGGGCCTCACGCGGGGTCAGCTTCCACAGCAGGCCGGCCGCGTCGTGGTCGGCGCGGGCGGGGTCGCGGTGGCGCTTGGGGGCCGGTGAGTCGGCGGTGGACGGCGTGGTCATCAGACGCTCCGGGCCGGGGCGCCAGCGGCTTGGGGGCAGGGTCTGAAAATGCGCATAAGCCAATAATCTGGGACACGGCGGCGGTTTGCCGGTTCACGGAGCATGGCGAGTCGCCTTGGCACCATGTGGCGCATGACGCAGCTGATGGGCCGTCCGATCCTCGAGGCGCCGGGCGAATGGGGCGGACGACCCGCGCTGGCAGACCTGTTGACGGGGGTGCGGACGGCGCTGGTCGGCTTGGCGGCGGTGGGCGTGCCGGTCGTGGGGCTGTGGGTGGTGACGTCGAACGCGGACGACGGCGCGACCGCTGCCACCCGGTTGGCAGGGGTGCTGTGGCTGCTCGGGCACGGTGCGCCGGTGCTGCGCGGGGTGGCGGACGCCCCGCTGACCGTCACTCCGCTGCTGCTCGGCGCCCTGGCCGTGGTCCGGCTCCACCGGGCGGGTGCCGCGGTGGCGGCGAGGCGCGGGCTGCGGTCGCGCTGGGGCGGCCCGGTGGCGGTGTGGGCGGGGTACTGCGTGGTGGCCGTCGCGGTGGCGCTGCACTGCGCGGGCACCGGGCTGTTCCGCAGCCGGGTGCTGCTGGACGTGCTGGTGGTGGCGGTGGTGGCGGCCCTGGCGACGGCCGCCGGAGTCCGCTCGGCCGGGGCCGCGGACCGCCCGTTCGCCTGCTCCCCGCTGGACCGCCTCCCGCCGCCGTACCGTCCGATCGGCGCCGCGGCGCCGGTACGGGCCGCGGTGCTGGCGGCCGGAGCCGGGCTGGTCGCGGCGGGCGGGCTGCTGGTGGCGGTGTCGGCGGTGCTGGACGCGATGACCGGCGGCGGGCGTGGGATGGCGCTGCTCGGGCGCGGGCCCGCCGCGCTGCCGGCGTTGCTGCTGCTCGCGTCGGTGCTGCTGCCGAACGCGGTGCTGTGGGGCACGGCGTACGCGCTGGGCCCCGGGTTCGCGGTGGGGTCCGGGACGGTGGTGTCGCCGGTCGGGACGGCGCTGGGGCCGGTGCCGGAGTTCCCGCTGTTCGCGCTGCTGCCGGCCGACGGTCCGGGCGGCTGGCGGTGGGCGGCGCTGGTGCTGCCGCTGCTGGCCGGGGTGGTGCCGGCGGTGCTGCTGGGCCGCGCGGCGGCGGGTCGGCGGGGTCCGGCCGCGGGGACCGGGGGTGGCGAGGGGCGGCCCGAACCCTGGCCGCCGGCCGCGACGGTGACGGCCGCGCTGGCGGCGGCGCTGGTGGTCGGGGCGGGGGCGGCGGTGCTCGGCGGGCTGTCCGGCGGGGCGCTGGCGGGCGGGCGGATGGCCTGGCTGGGGCCGGTGCCGTGGCGGGTCGGCCTGGCGGCGGCGGGCTGGTTCGTGCTGGTGGCTCTCCCGGGTGCCCTGCTGGTACGGCACCGCGCGCTCGGCGCGACCGGGCGGCGGGGGATCGCCCCGGAGGCCGGTCGGAGCGCGTGCGCCCGGCTCGCGTGGCAGACGCGCCGGGGTGCGCTGTGGCTGCGCGCCGGTTCGTACGCCCTCGTGCTGCGGTTGTCCGAGGCCGGCCGCGAGGCCCCGGAGCCGGATCCGGACCGGGATCCGGACCGGGATCCGGACCTGGACCTGGACCTGGTGGACTGACGGGCGGCCGGCCCGTCGGTGGACTACTCGGCGTTCCCGGTGAAGTCCACGTACCACTGCGGCGCGTAGCGGTCGCAGTTCTGGGCGCCGACGGCGGTCAGCGAGTCCCGGACGCAGGTGACGTACTCGCGGTAGTGGTAGGTGAGGCCGATCACCGAGGTGGCGACCAGGACCGTCATCGCGCCGGTCAGGATCCCGGCGAGGGCGGCCGGGACGACCGGGTTCGGCGCCGCTCCCCGGGGGACCGGCCCGACCGCACCCGCCGGCCCGCCCGAACCCGCCGGCCCGCCCGCACCCGCCGGCCCGCCCGAACCGGCGGGCCCGCCGGCCGGCCTGCCGACCGCGTTCGCCGGCCCGCCGGCCGCACCCGGGGCGCCCTTCGGGCTCCGCAGGGCGCCGATGCCCCAGACGATGCCGAGCACCCCGATCAGCAGGGCGATCCAGTGGAAGCCCGTGAACAGGCAGACCAGCGCGAACGGCCCGGCCAGCGCGGCGTTGCGGGCCCGGCGGTGGGCCGGGTCGGCGGGGTCGAGCCGGGGCGGCTGCGGGGCCGGCGGCCGTCGGCCGGGCCGGCCGTCGCCCTGGTCGGAGCCCCACGGCGGCGGGAGCTGCGGGCGCTCGCCGCCCTGGTCGCCGGTGCCGTCCCGGCCCTCGCCGGGCCAGGGGCTGCGCGGCTGCCAGGGCTGGTCCGGGGCGTCCGCCGGCGGCGGCGCGAAGGGGTTGCGCTCGTCGGTGTCGTCGCCGCTGCTCATGGGTTCAGCCAATCCTTGTCGGTCGGAGCTCGGTCGGGACCCGGCCGGAGCCCGTCGAAGCCCGGCCGGTGGGTCCGGCGGTCGTCGCGGTCCCGCGGTCGGCGCGGTCCCCCGCGCCCCCCAATGATCCCGCAGCCGTCCGACGGTCCACCGGCGGCCCGGGCTCCGGGCCGGGCCGGGCCGCTCCGGCCCGGTCGCAACTCCGGTGCGGCGGGCCCGAGGAGATCCCCGTCTCAACTACGCGCGTAGCGCCGTCGAGAGGGTTCGGAGGCCGTCCGACCAGCCGTTATCGTGGTGACGGTCAGCAGCTCACATCGGTTCCCGGGTGCCCGCGTCGCGGCGGGTTCTCCCGGTGTTCCCCCTCGCTCGACCTGCCGTTCGTAGTGGCCCCACCACCGGTGGACGTACCAGCGCACGGCGCCCGACCTACGGAGAATCGCGCAGTGGCCGCCGCCCCCGCCCAGCACTTCCCGCCCCGCACGCCCGGACCGGCCCGTCTGGTGGTGCTGGTCTCCGGCTCCGGAACCAACCTGCAGGCACTGCTCGACGCCGTCGCGGACCCGGCGTACGGCGCCCTGATTCTCGCCGTCGGCGCGGACCGGGACGGGATCGCCGGCCTGGAGCGCGCCGAGAAGGCGGGCCTGCCGACCTTCGTCCACCGGGTGAAGGACTTCCCGGACCGGGCCGCCTGGGACCGCGCGCTGACCGCCTCCGTCGCCGAGCACGAGCCGGACCTGGTCGTCACGGCCGGTTTCATGAAGATCCTCGGCCCTGAGTTCATCGCCGCCTTCGCCGGGCGGATCGTCAACACCCACCCCGCACTGCTGCCCGCCTTCCCCGGCGCCCACGGCGTCACCGACGCGCTCGCGTACGGCGTGAAGGTCACCGGCTGCACCGTCCACCTGGTCGACGCCGGTGTGGACACCGGGCCGATCATCGCGCAGGGCGTCGTCGAGGTCGTCGACGCCGACCACGCCGATGGCGGCGACGCGCTGCACGAGCGCATCAAGACCGTCGAGCGCAAGCTGCTCGTCGACGTCGTGGGCCGGCTGGCCCGCGAAGGTCACCGCATCGAGGACCGAAAGGTATGGATTCCGGCACATGAGTGAGCGGAGCGAACGAATCATCGAGAACGGTGCCTGGCGCGTAGCGCCCGCCGAGCTCTGCGAGGTGGGAGCGTGAACGCCGGCTCCACCACCCCCCCTGTCTCCGAGGACATCCGTCCGATCCGTCGTGCGCTGATCAGCGTGTACGACAAGACCGGTCTGGAGGAGCTGGCCCAGGGCCTGCACGCCGCCGGCGTCGCCATCGTCTCCACCGGCTCCACCGCCGGCCGGATCGCCGCCGCCGGCGTCCCGGTGACCGAGGTCTCCGAGCTGACCGGCTTCCCGGAGTGCCTGGACGGGCGCGTGAAGACGCTGCACCCCCGCGTGCACGCCGGCGTGCTGGCCGACCTGCGGCTGGAGTCGCACCGGGCGCAGCTGGCCGAGCTGGGCGTCGAGCCCTTCGACCTGGTCGTGGTGAACCTCTACCCGTTCAAGGCCACCGTCGCCTCCGGCGCCACCCCGGACGAGTGCGTCGAGCAGATCGACATCGGCGGTCCGAGCATGGTCCGCGCCGCCGCCAAGAACCACCCCTCGGTGGCCGTCGTGGTCGACCCGGCCCGTTACGGCGACGTGCTGAAGGCCGTTCAGGACGGCGGCTTCGACCTGGCCACCCGCAAGCGCCTGGCCGGTGCCGCGTTCGCCCACACCGCCGCCTACGACGTGGCCGTCGCCTCCTGGTTCGAGGCCGGCTACGCGCCGAGCGACGAGAGCTTCCCTGAGTTCCTGGGCTCGACCTGGGAGCGGCAGAACGTGCTGCGCTACGGCGAGAACCCGCACCAGGGCGCCGCGCTGTACAGCGACGGCACCGGCGGCCTGGCCGGCGCGCAGCAGCTGCACGGCAAGGAGATGTCGTACAACAACTACGTCGACACCGACGCCGCCCGCCGCGCCGCCTACGACCACGCCGAGCCGGCCGTGGCGATCATCAAGCACGCCAACCCGTGCGGGATCGCGACCGGCGCCGACGTCGCCGAGGCGCACCGCAAGGCGCACGAGTGCGACCCGGTCTCCGCGTACGGCGGCGTGATCGCGGTCAACCGCCCGGTCACCGTCGAGCTGGCCGAGCAGATCGCCCCGATCTTCACCGAGGTCGTGGTGGCCCCCGGTTACGAGGACGGCGCCCTGGAGGTGCTGACCCGCAAGAAGAACCTGCGGGTGCTGCTCGCCCCCGGGGCCCCGGCCAACCGCCAGGAGGTGCGCCCGATCTCCGGCGGCGTGCTGCTCCAGGACGCCGACCGGGTGCACGCCGAGGGCGACGACCCGGCGAACTGGACGCTCGCCACCGGTGCGGCGCTCTCCGCCGACGAGCTGGCCGAGCTGGCCTTCGCCTGGCGGGCCTGCCGGGCCGTCAAGTCCAACGCGATCCTGCTGGCCCAGGGCGGTGCCTCGGTCGGCGTCGGCATGGGCCAGGTCAACCGGGTCGACTCCTGCAAGCTCGCGGTCGAGCGGGCCGGCGAGCGGGCCCGGGGCGCGTACGCGGCCTCGGACGCCTTCTTCCCGTTCGCGGACGGTCCGGCGATCCTGATCGCGGCCGGCGTCAAGGCCATCGTCCAGCCCGGCGGCTCGATCCGGGACGAGGAGGTCATCGCGGCGGCCGCCGAGGCCGGCGTGACCATGTACTTCACCGGCGCGCGGCACTTCTTCCACTGAGCGCACTGAGCGCACTGACCGCGCCGAGCGCACTGCCGGGTCCACCGGCGGTGTGACGGCATGACAGAGCGGCCCGGCCCCCTCCGCCGAGGGTGCCGGGCCGCTCCGTCGCGTCGTGCGGGCCGGTCAGTAGCGCGGCCGGTTGAACCAGTTGACGCCGTCCCGGGTGCTCATGGCGACGATCCAGATGATGCAGATCGCGATCCACAGCACGCCGATCACCACGCCGAACCCGGAGCCCGCGGTCTGGGCCTGGGCCTGGGTGCTCCCGGTGATCGCGCCGATCAGCACGAACACGCCGAGCAGCAGGGCCACCGAGCCGTAGACGATGGTGGTGATCCGGGTGGCCGGGCCGCCCTTGCCGAACTTCACCCCGAGCGTGATCGAGAGCACCGAGGCGAGCAGGTAGACGATCCCGAGGATCAGCAGGACGCCCGCCGCCGCGTTGCCGAAGATCGCGGTGTCGCTGCTGGTGCTGTGCTGGTTGGCGACGGTCCTGGCGCCCGCGGCCACGATCAGCAGGAACGCGGTGAGGAGGACCTGCACACCGCCCACGACGAACAGCAGGACCCGGGCGGTGACCACCAGGCCCGGCATGGACTGCGGCGCGGCCATCGGCGGGTAGCCGTAGCCCGGGGCCGCCTGCGGGTAGCCGTAGCCCGGTGCGGCCTGCTGCGGGTAGCCGTAGCCCGGCGCGGCCGGCGGCGCCTGCTGCGGGTAGCCGTAGCCCGGCGCGGCCGGCGGCTGGCCGTACGGGTTGTTCGGGTCGGGCGGGTAACTCATGGATGCCTCCGGGAAGTTACGGGGACGCGGGGACGGGACGGCGGAGGCCCCGGTTGCGGTCGCGAGGCGGGTCGTCGACAGCACGGGACGGTACCGGGGCGCAGTGACAGCTCGGCGCCCGGCGGCGGTGACGGGCGGGGCCGGCTCAGCAGCGTGGTGAACGGGCGAGCGCGGGGCGGGACGGGCGCGGCGCGGCGACAGCGACGCTGCGGCGGTCGGGCTGCTCGGTCTGCTGTGCTCGGATCACTGGCTCTTTCCCCCGGATACGCCCTGCCGCGGTACCCGTCGGCCCGTCACCGGGCTTGGTCGCGACAGGGGATGCGGGCATATCGTCATCCGGACGACGGCGCCCTGTCCAGCCGGTTCCGGCACCCGGTCAAGACTGTGGCGCAACCGCAATGCGGTACCGACGTTCCGTACCCGGCCGGTCGCCGGACGGCGCCCGCCGCGGATGCGGACCGCGCGCCCGCGGCACGTCCCCGCCGGGTCCCCGGTACGTTCTCGCCGGGCCCTCACCGCACCCCCGCCGGGTCCCCGGCGCATCCGCCGCGGGTCCTCGACGGGCCCCGCCGGAGGACGTGGCCGGCCGTGGTACGGCGACCGGCCGGGATCCGGGAGAATGGGGTCATGACTGCCCAGATTCTCGATGGCAAGGCCACCGCCGCCGCGATCAAGTCCGAACTCGCCGCCCGCGTGGCGGCCCTCAAGGCGAAGGGCGTCACGCCCGGCCTCGGCACCGTCCTGGTCGGCGACGACCCGGGCAGCCGCTGGTACGTGAACGGGAAGCACAAGGACTGCGCCGAGGTCGGCATCGCCTCGATCCAGCGCGAGCTGCCCGCGACGGCGAGCCAGGAGGACGTCGAGAACGTCGTCCGCGAGCTCAACGCCGACCCGACCTGCACCGGCTACATCGTCCAGCTGCCGCTGCCCAAGGGCCTGGACCAGAACCCGGTCCTGGAGCTGATGGACCCGGACAAGGACGCCGACGGCCTGCACCCGACCTCGCTCGGCCGGCTCGCCCTGGGCATCGACGGCCCGCTGCCCTGCACCCCGCTGGGCATCGTCGAGCTGCTGCGCCGCCACGGCGTCGAGCTCGACGGCGCCGAGGTGGTCGTGGTCGGCCGCGGCATCACCGTCGGCCGCTCGATCGGCCTGCTGCTGACCCGCCGCAGCGAGAACGCCACGGTCACCCTCTGCCACACCGGCACCCGGGACCTGAGCGCCCACCTGCGCAAGGCCGACATCATCGTCGCCGCCGCCGGCGTGCCGCACCTGGTCAAGCCGGAGGACGTCAAGCCCGGCGCGGCGGTGCTGGACGTGGGCGTCAGCCGCAGCGAGGGCAAGATCGTCGGCGACGTCCACCCGGGCGTGGCCGAGGTGGCCGGCTGGATCTCCCCGAACCCCGGCGGCGTGGGCCCGATGACCCGCGCGATGCTGCTCAACAACATCGTCGAGGCGGCCGAGCGCCGCGCCGGCATCTGATACCCCAGGACGGCGAGCATGACTGAACCGCGACCGGCGGGGACCCCGCGCAGGCCGCTCAAGACCACCGGCACCCTGCCGCCCGAGGGCTCGGCCGCGGCCCTCGGGCGCGAGCACGCCCTGCCGGTCCGGCAGTGGCCGATAACGCTGGTCCTCCTGGTGGTCGGCGCCGGCCTCGCGGTCACCTGGCTCGCCGACTTCAAGGACGGCTTCAAGTACGGGCTGCTGATCCTCGGCGGCGGCGTGCTGCTCGGCGCGGTGCTGCGCCTGGTGCTGCCCGAGGTCGGGATGCTGGCGGTGCGCAGCCGTTTCACCGACGTGATCGTGCTGACCTTCCTGGGCGCCTCGATCGTGCTGCTGACCCTGGTCGCGCAGCCGAACCCGTGGCTGCAGATCCCGCTGCTCGACAACATCGGGCAGCTGATGGGCCGGCCCAAGCACTGACCGGCCCGCGCGTCGGCCGAACGGCCCCCGCCCCGCCCCCGGAATCCGGGCGCGGGGCGGGGGCCGCGCCGTTCCTGTGACGCATCAGCCAGGCCCGCGCACGCGGCGTACGCTTCCCTTTGCGATAACCTGACGCCGGTCTCTCGACGTCGAGAGACCATCCTCGGCTCCAGTGCGCCGGTGTGCCTGGGGCACCTGGCGATTTGCTGGAGAAGGTAGAAATGACTCGCACCCCCGTCAACGTCACCATCACCGGAGCGGCCGGCCAGATCGGCTACGCGCTGCTCTTCCGCATCGCCTCGGGCCACCTGCTCGGTGCCGACGTGCCGGTGAACCTGCGCCTCCTGGAGATCCCGCAGGGCCTCAAGGCCGCCGAGGGTACCGCCATGGAGCTCGTCGACTGCGCCTTCCCGCTGCTTCGCGACATCACCATCACCGACCAGCCGAACGAGGCCTTCGACGGCGCCAACGTCGCGCTGCTGGTCGGCGCCCGTCCGCGCACCGCCGGCATGGAGCGCGGCGACCTGCTGCAGGCCAACGGCGGCATCTTCGGCCCGCAGGGCAAGGCGATCAACGCCCACGCCGCGGACGACATCAAGGTCCTGGTCGTCGGCAACCCGGCCAACACCAACGCCCTGATCGCCCAGCGCAACGCCCCGGACGTCCCGGCCGAGCGCTTCACCGCGATGACCCGCCTGGACCACAACCGCGCCGTCGGCCAGCTGTCCGCCAAGACCGGCGCCCTGGTCTCCGACATCAAGCGCGTCACCATCTGGGGCAACCACTCCGCGACCCAGTACCCGGACGTCTTCCAGGCCGAGATCGCCGGCAAGCCGGCCTTCGAGGCGGTCGGCAGCGACCTGGCCTGGCTGGAGAACGACTTCATCCCGACCGTCGCCAAGCGCGGCGCCGCCATCATCGACGCCCGCGGCGCCTCCTCGGCCGCCTCGGCCGCCAACGCCGCCATCGACCACGTCCACACCTGGGTCAACGGCACCGCCGAGGGCGACTGGACCTCCATGGGCGTCGTCTCCGACGGCTCCTACGGCGTCCCGGCCGGCCTGATCTCCTCCTTCCCGGTCACCACCAAGGACGGCAAGTTCGAGATCGTCCAGGGCCTGGAGATCTCCGACTTCTCGCGCGCCCGCATCGACGCCTCGGTCAAGGAGCTGACCGAGGAGCGCGACGCGGTCCAGGAGCTGGGCCTCATCTGAGCCCGCCCCGCACGGCTCCACCGGCGGCCCGCCGCTTCCCCCACGGAAGCGGCGGGCCGCCGCCGTGTCCGGCCCCGGTCCGCACCGGCCGCCCTACACTGGCCCGCTGTGAACGAAACCCTCGGGGACGCCGCGCTCGTCCTCGTCTTCATCCTGCTGGGCGGGCTGTTCAACGTCGCCGAGATCTCGCTGATCTCGCTGCGCGAGGGCCAGATCCGGACGCTGGAGGC
This sequence comes from Kitasatospora sp. NPDC086791, assembly GCF_040685975.1. Classification (NCBI taxonomy): domain Bacteria; kingdom Bacillati; phylum Actinomycetota; class Actinomycetes; order Kitasatosporales; family Streptomycetaceae; genus Kitasatospora; species Kitasatospora sp. NPDC086791. Next base: position 154,804 of record NZ_JBFBOC010000005.1, read on the forward strand.
GCACGGCACCCGGCGCTCGGCCCGGGCCGCGCACCTGGCCGCCGACCCCAACCGCTTCCTGGCCGCCGTCCAGGTCGGGGTGACCTGCATGGGCTTCCTGTCCGCCGCCTTCGGCGCGGACACCCTGGCCGGCAAGGTCGCCCCGCTGTTCGTCCGGGCGGGCCTGGCCGAGGGCGTGGCCGACGCGATCGCCCTGGTGAGCCTCACCCTGGTGATCAGCTACGTCTCGCTGGTGCTCGGTGAGCTGACCCCCAAGCGGATCGGTCTGCAACGCGCCGAGTCCATCGCGGTGACCGCCGCCCCCGTGGTGGACGTGATGTCGGTCGTGCTGCGCCCGGTGATCTGGCTGCTCGGCCACTCCACCAACCTGATGGTCCGGCTGCTCGGCGGCGACCCGACCGCCGGGCGCGGCTCGATGAGTTCCGAGGAACTGCGCGGCCTGGTCGCCGCCAACACCGAACTCGGCAGCGACGAAAGGGCGTTGATCGCGGACGTGTTCGCCGCCGGGGAGCGCCAGCTGCGCGAGGTGATGGTCCCGCGCACCGAGGTGACCTTCCTGGACGCCGAGCGCCCGCTGGCCGCCGTACGGCACCAGGCCGACACCTCGCCGCACTCGCGCTACCCGGTGGTCGAGGGCAGCGCCGACGCGGTGGTCGGCTTCGTCCACGTCCGGGACCTGTACGGCGCGCGCGGCGAACAGGCCGCCAAGGTCCGCGACCTGGCCCGCCCGGTCAAGCTGCTGCCCGGCACCAAGCGGGTGCTGGAGGCGATGGGCGAGATGCGCCGCGAGGGCCACCACCTGGCCATCGTGGTGGACGAGTACGGCGGCACCGCCGGGATCGTCACGCTGGAGGACCTGGTCGAGGAGGTGATCGGCGAGATCCGGGACGAGTACGACCGCCCGGAGGCCGCCCCCACCCGCCGGCTGGCCGGCGGCGGCATGGAACTGGACGGCTTGCTCAACCTCGGCGACTTCGCCGAGGAGACCGGGGTCACCCTGCCCGAGGGGCCGTACGAGACGGTGGCCGGCTGCCTGGTCGCCTCGCTCGGCCGGCTCCCGCGGGACGGCGACCAGGCGCGGGTCCAGCTGGAGGGCGGCGGCGAGGTGCTGCTGACGGTGGCCAAGGTCGAGGGCCGGCGGATCGCGCGGGTGAGGGTGAGTGCCGTCACACTCGCCGGACCTCCGGGGGCGGATGTTTCCTGAGCGACCGATGGAACTGGAACAATGGCCCGCATGGTCAACGCAGCGGTCACCGGTCCGGTCAAGGACCGTCCCCGGGTGCTCTCCGGCATCCAGCCCACCTCCGGCTCGTTCCACCTCGGCAACTACCTGGGCGCGGTACGCCAGTGGGTCGACCTGCAGAAGGAGAACGACGCCTTCTACATGGTCGTCGACCTGCACGCGATCACCGTGCCGCAGGACCCGGCGACGCTGCGCGAGAACACCCGGGTCTCCGCCGCCCAGCTGCTCGGCGCCGGCCTGGACCCGGAGCACTGCACGCTCTTCGTCCAGTCGCACGTGCCCGAACACGCCCAGCTCGCCTGGGTGATGAACTGCCTCACCGGCTTCGGCGAGGCCTCCCGGATGACCCAGTTCAAGGACAAGTCCTCCCGCTACGGCTCCGACAGCACCACGGTCGGCCTGTTCACCTACCCGATCCTCCAGATCGCGGACATCCTGCTCTACCAGGCGGACGCCGTCCCGGTCGGCGAGGACCAGCGCCAGCACGTGGAGATCACCCGCGACCTCGCCGAGCGCTTCAACACCCGCTACAGCCCGACCTTCACGGTGCCGAAGCCGTACATCCTCAAGGAGACGGCGAAGATCCAGGACCTCCAGGACCCGGCCGTCAAGATGAGCAAGTCGGCCTCCTCGGCCAAGGGCCTGGTGAGCCTGCTGGACGACCCGAAGGCCAGCGCCAAGAAGTTCAAGAGCGCCGTCACCGACACCGGCACCGTGGTGTCCTACGACGAGGAGGAGAAGGCGGGCGTCTCCAACCTGCTGCGCGTCCACTCCGCGCTCAGCGGCCAGTCCGTCGACCAGCTGGTCGCGCACTTCGAGGGCAAGATGTACGGCGCCCTGAAGACCGAGCTGGCCGAGCTGTTCACCGAGTGGGTCACCCCCTTCCAGGAGCGCACCCGCACCTTCCTGGACGACCCGGCCGAGCTGGACCGGGTGCTGGCGATCGGCGCCGCGAAGGCCCGCGAGGTGGCGTCGGTGACGCTGGAGACGGTGTACGACCGGATCGGCTTCCTCCCGGCCGCCAAGCGGTGACTCCCCTCACACACCTGCCCGGTGGTGGCGACCTCCCGGAGGTCGTCACCATCGGCGTGTCCGTGAGCGTCCCGGATCCGCACGGCGCGGCGATCCAGGACGCCCGGGCCGGGCTCGGCGATCCGCTGGCCCGGTCGATACCGACGCACGTCACCCTGCTGCCGCCGACCGAGGTGCCGGCCGAGGCGCTGCCGAAGATCGAGGAGCACCTGGCGGCGGTCGCGGCCGCGCACCGGCCGTTCCGGATGCGGCTGCTCGGCAGCGGGACCTTCCGCCCGGTCTCCCCGGTGGTGTACGTCCGGGTCGAGGAGGGCGCGCACGAGTGCCGGCTGCTGGAGGCGGACGTCCGCTCCGGCCCGCTGGCCCGCGAGCTGGCCTTCCCCTACCACCCGCACGTGACGGTCGCCCACGGTCTGTCGGAGGACGTGTTGGACCAGGCGTACGAGCAGGCGCGCGGCTTCCGGGCCGCCTTCCCGGTGCCGGGCTTCGGCCTCTCCCGGTTCGACGCGGACGAGGTCTGGCGGCCCTGGCGGACCTACGCCTTCTCCTGAGCCGGAGTTCTGCTCCTGAGCCGGAGCCGGGGCCCGTCCTCGGCGCTCAGGCCCCCGCCTCCCGCCCCGGCCCGAGCATCCGGTCGACCACCCGGCAGGCCGCGCCGCCGTCGTCCAGCGCGCAGTGCACGGCCCGGAAGCGCCGGTAGCGCTCGGCGTAGCCGGGCGGCAACGCCGCGCCGCCGTCGGCGAGTTCGCGCAGCGCGCCGAGCAGTCCGGCGGAGGTCGGCACCAGCGGGCCCGGGGCGTTCGGCTCGAAGTCGAAGTAGAAGCCGCGCAGGGTGTCGCGGTAGTGCTCCAGGTCGTAGGTGAAGAAGTACATCGGGCGGCCGGTGATCGCGAAGTCGAACATGATCGACGAGTAGTCGGTCACCAACACGTCCGCGACCAGCAGCAGTTCCTGCGGGTCGGGGTAGTCGCCGCAGTCGTACCGGAAGCCGTCGCCCGTGCCCGGCAGGGGCTCGCGCACGTGCGCGTGCGGGCGGACCAGCAGCACGTGGTCCCGGCCGAGCAGCCGCCGGGCGTGGTCGAGGTCCAGTCGCAGGTCGAGCCGGAAGCCGTCGCCGTCCGCGCGCCGCCGGTCCTCGCGCCAGGTCGGCGCGTACAGCACGATCCGCTTGCCGTCGGGGACGCCGAGCCGGCGGCGGACGGCCGCGGCGGCCCGCGCGTCCGGGCGGGCGAGCACGTCGTTGCGCGGGTAGCCGGACTCCAGCACCTCGCCCCGGTAGCGGAAGGCGCGCCGCAGGATCGGAGTGGCGAACGGGCTGGGGGAGAGTAGCAGGCTCCACTGCGGGGTCTCCCGGTCGAGGGCCTCCAGGTAGCCGTGGTCGGCCAGCCAGGGGTTCTCGACGTCGTGGGCGATCCGCTTCAGCAGCGAGCCGTGCCAGGTCTGCACGACGACCTGGCCGGGGCGGCGCTCCAGGAAGTCCGGGAAGTGCGTGTTGCCGACCAGGTACCGGCAGGTGGCGAGCGCCCGGTACCACTCCGGGCTCCAGATCCGTACCGGGGCGACCCCGGCCGGCAGCTCGGCCTGGGCGTCGTCGACCACCCACAGGTGCTCCAACGGCGTTCCACGGCGGACGAGTTCGGTGTGCACCGCGCGCGGGGAGTCGGCGTAGCCGCGGCCGCCGAAGACGTCGTACAGCACCGCCTCGCGCAGCGGCTCGCGGCGGGCGGCCGGGTAGCGCTCGGCGCGCTGGCGGCTCTGCGTCCAGGCGCTGCGCTCGGCGGCGTCCAGCACGGGGGTGGAGTCCACCAGCAGGGTGTCGTGCCAGCGGCGCTGCAGCAGGATCCGCTTGCCGCCGGCCGTGGCGGTGGCGGGGACGGCGGGCAGCGCGGCGGGGGCGGCGAGCAGCGGGCGGACCGCGCCGGGGCCGTCGGCCGGTTCCAGCACGGCCTCCCAGATGCCTTTGCGCAGCGGCAGCGCGGTGCCGTCCGAGCCGGTGCGGGTGGCGGGCACCCGGGCCAGGAAGCGGCCGTCCGGGCCGGTCCGGACCGGCGTGCGGACCTCGCTCGCGGTGCCGCAGTGCCGCAGCACCAGCTCCAGCCGGTCCGCGGTCGGGTCGGGGCAGTGGCCGGCGAGCTCGAAGCCGTCGGCCCGTACCGCGATCCGGTCGACCAGGCCGGCCGCGGGCTGGACGCACACCTGGAGGCGGCCGTCGGCGAGGTGTTTGAGGTAGAGCACCCGGCCCGGGGCGCCGGGCAGCGGGTGCTGGCCGGCCACCGGGCCGCCGCGCTCGTCGAGGCAGAGCCGCTCGGTGCCGCCGTCGGGGCGCCGCAGCGCGGCGTCCCAGTGCTCCAGTCCGCCGCTGCCGCGCCCGTCGGCGGTGAACGGCCGGTACGGCAGGTGGGCGGTGAAGGTGTCGCCGCCGCGGGTGAGCGGCCGCTCGATCACCGCGTCGCTCTGCCGGTGGCGCAGCCGCAGCACGGTGCCGGCCGGGCAGCCGTCGGCGACGCCGGTCAGGTCGAGGCCGGCGGAGGTGCGGGCGGCCCGGGTGATCCGGACGGCCGGGCGTTCCAGCCGCAGCCGCAGCAGGCCGTCCTCGAAGTACGGCTGGAGGTGGACGTCGTGGTCCACCCAGCGGGTCGGCGGGTACTCGCCGGAGCCGCACCAGTGCGGGGCGAGGGCGCCGTACTGGCGGCGCACCCGGGTGGCGCGGGGGCGGGTGAAGAGGGTGGTCTCGATCCGCCAGTCGCCGAGCAGCCACCGGCCCTCGCGGCGCAGCCGGCCGGGCCGCAGCAGCGCGGTGAAGCCGGACCAGTCGTGGTTGTGCTCGGGCTGGGCGCTGTCGTCGGTGATCTCGGGCATCCTGCGGGGTCTGGAGCGCAGGTGCAGCGGCGATTCGGCCGGGTCCTCGTGGCGCAGGGTCAGCCAGGTCCAGGCGGAGCCGGGGCGGCTGGTGTCCAGACCCTGGGGGCGGGCGAAGCCGGTGAGCTCCAGCGCGCGGCCGTGCCAGCGGGCGCGCAGCAGCCCGAACACCACGTCCTCGTCGGCCGCCGGGCGGCCGGTGGTCACACGGGGAACGGCGTGCGGCAGGACGAACCGTGTGAGCACAGGCATGGCGGCGGGAGCCCTTCGGAATGGAAATTCATATCCCATCCGGAAATGACGCCCCGGGTCAACTGCACGCTTTTTCGAATTCGCTGGGGAATTCATTTTCCAGAACTGGGGTTCGGGCCCTGTTCTGGTGTTCGGGTGATTTCCGGGCCGGGCCGGCCCCCGATTTCCCCGGCGGTTCCCCGGTGGTTCCCCGATTTTCCCGGCGGTTCCCCGGTTCCCGGCCCGGGTGGCTCCCGGAAAAGCGGGAGGCGCCCGGCACCAGTGGTGCCGGGCGCCTCCCGGGGCGTTCGGGGCGGCTACTCCGTACGGAGCATCGCGTCGACCACCCGGGCCGCGGCCTTGCCGTCGTCCAGGTCGCAGTACTTCTCACGGAACGCGGCGGCCTTGTCCGCGTACTCGGCCGCGACCTCGTCCACCCGGCCGAGCGCGGAGACCAGCTCCTCGGAGGTGGCCAGCAGCGGGCCGGGCGCCTCCGCCTCGAAGTCCAGGCTGAAACCGCGCAGGTTGTCGCGGTAGTGCTCCAGGTCGTGGGTGAAGAAGAACATCGGCTTGCCCGTCGACGCGAAGTCGAACGCGCTCGACGAGTAGTCGGTCACCAGCACGTCGGCGATCAGCAGCAGCTCCGCCATGTCGGGGTAGCTGCCGACGTCCCAGATGTAGCCGTTGCCGGCGCCCGGGATCTGGCCGCACATCATGGTGTGCCGGCGGACCAGCAGCACCTGGTCGTCGCCGAGCGCGGCCTTGGCCGCCGCCATGTCGATCCGCAGGTCGATCTGGTAACCGCCCTGCGGCCTGCGCCGGTCCTCGCGCCAGGTCGGCGCGTAGAGCACGACCTTCTTGCCCTCGGGCAGACCGAGCCGCTCCCGGACCTGCTCGGCGGTCTTCTCCCGGTCGGCCGCGAACAGCAGGTCGTTCCGCGGCGAACCGCTCTCCAGGATCTCGCCCTTGAAGTCGAAGGCGCGCCGCAGCACCGGGGCCGACCAGCTGTTGCCGGCCACCAGCAGGCTCCAGTTCGGGACCTCCCGGGCCAGGCCCTTGAGGTAGTTGGAGTCGGTGAACCAGACCTTCTCGAAGTCGAAGCCGACCTGCTTCAGCGGGCTGCCCCGCCAGGTCTGCACCACCACCTGGCCGGGACGGCGGACGAAGAAGTCGGGCAGGTGGGTGCTGGTCACGATGTACTTGGCGGTGGCCAGCGCCTCGAACCACTCCGGGCTCCACAGCCGGACCGCCGTCGCGCTCTGCGGCAGCTCGACCTGCATGTCGTCACTGCCCCACAGGTGCTCCAGGGTCAGGCCGCGGCGGACCAGCTCCTCGTGGACGGCCCGCGGCGAGTCGGCGTACATGCTGCCGTTGCCGGCGTTGTACAGCACCGTGTCGCGCACCGGCAGCCGGCGGGCGGCCGGGTAGTCGACGCTGCGCAGCTGGCGCTGGCGGTAGCCGGACCGCTCCTCGGGCAGCAGCGCCGCGTGCGCCTCCAGCGACAGGCCGTCGTGGTAGCGGCGCTCCAGCACGATGCGCTTGCCGCGGGACTCGACCTCCAGCGGCAGCGCCTCGAAGCACGCCGGGGTGACCTGCGCGGAGGCGTCGGTCAGCTTCTCGACCGGCGCGCCGATCTGGCGGAAGTAGACGTCCCAGGTGCCCTTGGCGAACGGCACCCGGCCGGCGAACGAGGCCGTCGGCACGGCGGGCAGCGCGGTGCGGAACCGGCCGTCCGAGATCTCCACCGGGTAGACGTGCTCCTCCTCGCGCCAGTGGTGACGGACCACCAGCTCCCAGCGGTGCGCGCCGGGCAGCGGGAACGAGCCGCTGAGCAGGAAGCCGTCGGCGCCGCGTGCCGACACCTCGTCCACCAGCGGCTGCAGCAGCTGATCGGAGAACTGCAGGTAGCCGCCGGGGGAGGGCTTGGAGTAGAGCGCCCGGCGCAGGCCCGCCGGGGCCTCCGGGTTCAGCGGCAGGTGCAGCTGCTCGGGCGCGTTGCGCTCGTCCCAGGCCAGCGGGACGACGCTGCCGTCGGCCAGCAGCAGCGTGGTGTCCCAGCGGTCGCGGGCGCGCTCGGCGGCCACCGGGTCCAGCTCGGCCCAGGCCTCGCGGACGGCGGTCAGCTCGGCGACCTCGAAGGAGGCGGTGAAGGGCTGCAGCGAGCCGACCGGCGCACCCAGCTCCACCGGGACGGTGACCTCACGGTCCGACTCGGTGTGGGTGAGCTGCAGCCGGGCCCCGGCGAAGCTCGCGCCGGAGCGGGCCGCGCCCGAGACCTCCACCCGGCCGGCGTGCGCGGCCAGGCCGGTCACCCGGGCCTTGACCGTCTCCACCCGCAGGTAGACGAAGTTGTCGCGGACCCACGGCACGATCCGCACGTCCGGCTCGACCCAGTGCGACGGGACGTACAGCGCGGTGTCGCTCCAGCCGGCCGAGATCCGGCCCTTGTACACCCCGCCCTTGCCCGCGCCGGCCACCAGGAAGCGCCAGTGCCCGTCCTTCCACTGACCGCGGTGCTTCAGCTTCTTCGGGTCGAGCGAGACGGTGAAGCCGGACCAGTCGCAGCTGTACAGGTCGTGGTTGCAGCTGGCGGTGGCCTCGGGGCTGTACGTGGTCTTCATCGGGACCGCGATCACCCGGCGGCCCTTGGTCTCGCGCAGCACCAGCGTGCGGACCATGTCGTGCTTGTTGGCCGCGCCCAGCTGCTCCGGGTACGCGTGCCCGGTCAGCTGCAGCTTCCCGCCCACCCAGGCGCTCTCGTACAGCCGGCTGCGCATGACCAGCGAGTTGTCCAGCTTGAGCACGCCGGCCGGCACGCTCTTGCGCCCGCCGCGCAGGAACGGGTAGTCGGCGTACGGGCGCAGCAGACCGCGGGCCTGGACACCGCCGCCGCTCTCGCCCTCGTACTTGATCTGGTCGACCAGCTCGTCCACCCGGCCCGCCAGGGTCAGGTGGTACTTCAGCCGCAGCGGCGCGCGCAGCTTGCGGACCTGCTCGGGGCCGATCGACCGGAGCAGCCGGCTGACGTGCTGGACGTAGGCGGCCCGGTACTCCTGGTCGCCGTCCACGACGGACCAGAAGAACATCGGGATCTCCTCGACGAGGGTGTTCTCGTCGTAGGAGCGCAGGTACTGGGCGAAGCGCGGCTCGGTCTGCTTCTTCAGCCAGCCGCGGACCAGCTCGACCGAGGCGACGCGGTCGATCAGGCCCTTCGGGTTGGTGCGCATCTGCGTGATCGACATCTCGCCGACCTCGCGCTCGCGCCAGTGGTAGATCGGCTCGGAGAGCACGTCCACGCTGGTGGCCAGGTAGTGGTGCGGCACGCTGACCGGCGCGTCCTCGTACAGGATGCCCTCGGGGTAGAGCAGGTCGGCCGCGTCGAAGAAGGAGCGGCGGTACACCTTGTTCCACGCGGTGCGGTCGGTGACCAGCGCCGGGACCTCGGTGATGTGGGTCTTGAGCCTGGTCTCCTTGAACGGCTTCACGTGGCCGCCGGACTGGTAGTAGCCCACGGCGCGGAAGCGCAGCACGTTGCCGGTGCAGAAGTCCGAGCCGGTCTCCTCCAGCGTGTTGATCATCAGCTCGTACGCGCTCGGCGGCATCGAGTCGTCGCTGTCCACGAAGCACAGGAACTCGGCGTCCGGGTCGATGTGCCGGATGCCGGTGTTGCGGGCCGCGCCGAGGCCCTTGTTCACCTGACGGACCAGCCGGAAGCGCGAGTCCTTGGCCGCGTACGCCTCGGCGAGCGCCGCGCTGTCGTCCTTCGAACCGTCGTCGACCATGACGCACTCGAAGTCCGTGAAGGTCTGGGCGGCGATCGAGTCGAGGCACTCGACGAGATAACGCTCGACGTTGTAGATCGGAACGACGATGGAGAGGCGGGGAGCCATCGGCTACGCAGGCCTTTCTGGGGAAGGAGCGTGGCAGCCCGTTGGGGGCCTGACCGCACTTCGATCGGTGCGTACGTGCGAGCCGATCCTACCTCCGGGACCGGGGCCGCCCCGGGGCCACTACGCTGGGCCCGTGCCCCGCTTCAGCCTCATCGTCCCCGTGTACAAGGTCCAGGACTACCTCGCCGAGTGCCTCGACTCGGTCCTCGCCCAGGACGGCCCCGACCTCGAACTGATCGCGGTGGACGACCGCTCCCCGGACGGCTGCGGAGCCCTGCTGGACGAGGCCGCCGCCGCCGACCCCCGGGTCCGGGTGCTGCACCTGCCGGAGAACGTCGGCCTCGGCCGGGCCCGCAACGCCGGCCTGGAGGTCGCCACCGGGGACTACGTCGTCTTCCTCGACAGCGACGACACCCTCACCCCCGGCCTGCTCGGCGCCGTCGACGCGCGGCTCGCCGCCACCGGCGACCCGGACGTCCTGGTCTACGACTACGCCCGCACCTACGCCGACGGCCGGATCACCCGGGCCGCCTCCGCGCACGTCTTCGGCGTCGCCTCCCCGGACGTCTTCGACCTCGGCGCCCGCCCCGACCTCCTCGACCTGCTCCAGGTCGTCTGGAACAAGGCCTACCGCCGCGACTTCATCACCGAGCAGCGGCTGGTCTTCCCGGCCGGCTACTACGAGGACACCCCCTGGACGTACCCGGCACTGCTCGCCGCGGGCCGGATCACCCTGCTCGACCGGGTCGGCGTGCACTACCGCCAGCGCCAGGAGGGCGGCAACATCCTGGCCACCGCCAGCCGCAAGCACTTCGACGTCTTCGCCCAGTACGACCTGGTCTTCTCCTTCCTCGACCGCCGCCCCGACCTGGACCACTGGCGCCCGGTCGTCTACGGCCGGATGCTGCACCACCTCAACACCGTGGTCTCCAAGCCCGGCCGGGTCCCGGCCGGCGACCGCCGCGAGTACTTCCGCCGCGCCGCCGCGCACTGCGCCCGGCTGCGCCCGGCCGACTACCGACCGCCCGCCGGCGTGGACGGGGTGCGCACCGAACTGCTCGGTCACGGCCGCTACGGCGCCTACCAGGCCGTCCGCGCCCTCGCGAAGGCCCGTCGGCTCGTCCGGCGGTAGGGCCCCGGCCCCGGCCCGGCTCCCCGAACCGGGCCCCGCGCCTGACGACCATTCGGGGGACGGGCCGGTATAACCGGTCGGGTGGACTTCCTGACCCGCCTTCCGGTCATCGGCCCGCTCGTCACCCGGGTGCTGCGCAGCCGCCCGTACCGGGTGTACGAGTACTTCTCCGCGGCCCGCGGCAACCGGCTGGCCGGCGCCGTCACCTTCTTCGGCTTCCTGGCCCTCTTCCCGCTGCTCACCGTGGGCCTGGCGATCGCCGTCGCGACCCTCAGCGACAGCCGGGTGCACGACCTGCAGGAGCGCATCGCCGACCAGTTGCCGGGCATCTCGGACGCGCTCGACCTGCCGTCCCTGGTGGCCAGCGCGGGCACGGTCGGGCTGGTCGGCGGGGCGCTGCTGCTGATCTCCGGCCTCGGCTGGGTGGACACCATGCGCACCTCGATCCGGGACCTGTGGCAGCTGCCGGACGAAGAGGGCAACCCGGTGCTGCGCAAGGCCCGGGACGTCGTGGTGCTGGGCGGCCTCGGCCTGGTGTCGCTGCTGTCGCTCGCCGCCTCCGCCGCCGGGACGACCCTGGCCGGGCGGATCGCCGCGGCGATCGGCCTCGGCAGCGGCTACCTGCTCACCGGCGTCGGCGTGCTGATCGCCATAGGGTGCGACACGCTGCTGTTCGCCTACCTGCTGGGGCCCTTCCCGGGGATCACCGGCCAGCGCCGCCGGGACGTCCTGCGGGGCGCGTTGATCGGCGCGGTCGGCTTCGAACTGCTGAAGGTCCTGATCGCCTCCTACCTCGGCTCGGTCGCCGGGCGGAGCCTGTACGGCGCCTTCGCGACCCCGGTCGCGCTGCTGCTGTGGATCAACTTCGTCTGCCGGCTGCTGATGTACTGCGTGGCCTGGACGGCGACGGCCGACCCGGTGGCCGCCCGGGAGCGGACCAGGGCGCACGGGCGGGCGCTGCTGGAGGCGGCCGACCGGGCGGAGGCCCGGGCCGACGAGGCGGAGGCCGGGAAGCCCGCGGCGCACCCGGAGCGGACCGGGCCGACGACCGGGCCGACGACCGGGCCGACGACCGAGGCCAGGACCGAAGCGGAGGCCGCGGAGAACGGAAGGGCCCGGCCCCAGGACTGAGGCCGGACCCACCCGCCGGACGCCCGATCAGTCGGCGGAGCGCCGCCGCCGCAGGACCAGCGCGCCGTACCCGGCCCCGGCCCCGGCCAGCCCGACGGCCGACCAGCCGAGGAGCCCGAGCCCGTCGTCCCCGGCCGGGGCGGCGGACGCGGCCGGCTCGGCGCCGGCCGGGGAGGGGTGCGGCGGCGCGGGCGCGCCGGCGGTACCGCCGGCCTGGCCGCTCGGCTCGGCGCCGGCCGGCGGGAGCTCGTCGACCAGCTTGCCGACCGGCTGGACCTTGCCGGCCGCGGCGAAGCCCCAGTCCAGCAGGGCCGCCGTCTCGTCGTAGACCTTCTGGTAGCTCGCCGGGTGCATCACCGTCACCAGCAGGGTGCGCCCGTCGCGTTCGGCGGCCCCGACGAAGGTCGAACCGGCGTTGGTGGTGGTGCCGTTCTTCACTCCGATCAGCCCGGGGTACTTGCCCAGCAGCCGGTCGGTGTTGGCGATCCCGAAGCTGCCGCGCTGGCCGGTGTTCTTGTCGACGGCGCCCGGGAACATCGCGTCCCGGGTGGCGCAGTACGCCCGGAAGTCCGCGTTGCGCAGGCCGGCCCGGGCGAACAGCGAGAGGTCGTAGGCCGAGGAGACCTGGCCGTCCATGTCGTAGCCGTCCGGGGAGACCACCCGGGTGTCCCGCGCCTGCAGCGCCTCGGCGCGCGCCTGCATCTCGGCGACGGTCTGCTGGATGCCGCCGTTCATGTGCGACAGGACGTGCACGGCGTCGTTGCCCGAGCTCAGGAACACCCCGCGCCACAGGTCCTCGACCCGGTACTCCAGGTTCTCCTTGATGCCGACCAGGCTGCTGCCGGCGCCGATCCCCTGGATCTCCTCGTCGGCGACCCGGTGCACCGCGTTGCGGTCGAACTTCGGCAGCACGGTGTCCGCGAAGAGGATCTTCAGGGTGCTGGCCGGAGGCAGCTTGAGATGCGGGTTGTAGGACGCCAGCACCTCGCCCGACGTCGCGTCGGACACCATCCAGGACTGGCCGGTGAGACCGGTCGGCAGCGCCGGGGCCCCCGCCAGCGGGGCGAGCTGGACCCCCGGGCTCCCGAGCCGCTCACCGCCGACCGCGGCCGACGGGGGCGGCTGCTGCGGGGCCGCGACCGCCACCGGGGCGATGAGCAGGACCGGAAGGGCCGCGGTGACCGCGGTGCACAGGCGCGCGAACGTGTGACGGGGAGTGGGCACCAGCAGACCGTACCCATTCCGGGCCCCCGGCGTCCGCCGCGCCGGGCCCGTCCTCCGCAGGAGGGGCCCGCCGTACGCCGATCGGCGGCCCGCGCATACTGGGGACGCACACCGCCTTCACACCCCCGCCGAGGACCACCCATGAAGCTCAGCCGCCGCACCTCCTGGTTCCTGACCGCCTTCGGAGTCTGGTCGATCATGATCTGGACCACCTTCGTCAAGAACCTGTGGAAGGACTCCGGCGGCCAGGCCTTCACCAACGGCGACCACTCCCAGCCCACCGCCTTCTTCTGGATCCACCTCCTCCTCGCCGTCACCTCCTTCGTCCTCGGCATCGCCGTCGGCGCCGTCGGCGTCCGCGGCCTGCGCGCCACCCGCCGGGCACCGGTCACGGACTGACCGCCCAATCCCGTTGCCGCTGTCGGTCTCTCCTGGCAAGATCCTCACCGCTCTCACGCGCGTGCCGGACGCGCTGATCACAGGGGTGGGGATCCTTCATGAAACTTTCGCGTGCCCGCAGACTCGGCGGGGTCACCACGGCTGCCCTCGCGGCCGGGCTGCTCACCACACCGACGGCGGCCATGGCCGACACCGCGCCGGCCGTCCTCGGCACCAACCAGGGCGTCGACTCGTCCCACGTCAGCGCCTGTGACTCGGCGGCCGATCCGACCTGGATCGGCCGGAGCGTCAACGGGCCGACGCTCAACGTCAAGGTCACCGGCACCGGCGCCCGGTTCGGCGTCTGGGACGTGACCACCGGCGCCGAGGACCCGGTGTTCACCGGGGATGCCCAGGCGGGCTTCGGCCAGTCGGCCGCCCTCAACGTCCCCGGCCTGCTGGACGGGCACAGCTACGCCTGGCACGCCTGGGCCCTCCAGGACACCCAGCTCTCCGCTCCGTCGGCGGACTGCCACTTCACGGTGGACACCACCAGCCCGACCGCCACGGTCGGTTCGACCGACTTCCCGTCGAGCGGAACCGCCCCCAAGTTCGCGGGCCAGTTCGGCACCTTCGTGGTCAAGACCACCGACCCGGTGCCGGCCGGCGGCGAGGCCTCCGGGGTCGCCTGCATCCGGTACGGCTGGGGCGACCTCGGCGTCGGCGGCTGCGACTCGCCCGGTGCCGTCGTCCCGGAGGACGACGGCACCGCGACCGTCAGCCTGCGGGTCCTGAACTGGGGCACCAACATCCTCAACGTCCAGGTGATCGACAACGCGGGCAACGTCGGCGGGGCGGGCTACACCTTCTACGCCCCGTGGAACCAGAACCCGCCCAAGGCGCTCGGCGACGTCGACGGGGACGGCGTCCCGGACGTCCTGCTGCCGGACGCCGGGGGCAACCTCCAGATCCTCAGCGGCAACTCGGGCGACACCACCCCGTCCGCCGTGATCCGGGCCGCCCTGTCGCCGAACCAGACCTCGTGGTCCAACGTCCAGGTGGCCCACCGCGGCTGGGACGCCAACGCGCACGCGCCGATGGACGACCTGCTGATGCACCCGATCGGTTCGCCGGCCTTGTACCTCTACAACAACCGGGACTACGCCTCGTTCACCGGGTACCCGTCGGTGATCTCCCGGCCGTCCGCCTGCCAGAACGCGGCCGGCACGGCCGCCGCCTGCCCGGCCGGCTTCGCCACCGACTGGCACAAGGCCGACCAGATCGCCCTGGTCGGCTCGCTGGACAGCCGGATGGTCTCCTCCCTGGTGACCGTGGAGGACGGCAACCTCTGGCTGTTCGCCAACCCCGGCCTCTTCTACCGGCTGCGGACCGCCCGCCAGCTCACCTCCGACGGCGCCTGGGCCGGCTACGACCTGATCGCCCCGGGCCCGGACTCGACCGGCAACCTCACCCTGTGGGCCCGCGAGCGGGCCACCGGTGACCTGCACGCCTACCCGATCGCCAAGAAGGCCGACGGCACCTTCGACTTCTCCGCCCTCGCCGACCCGAAGGCGGACGTCGTCGCGAAGGGCTTCACCGTCGCCGAGTACCCGACGCTCGGCAGCTCGGGCGACGTGGACGGCGATGGCCTGCCCGACCTGTGGGCCGTCACGGCCGACCGGCACCTGGCGTACTTCAGCGGCTGGAGCGACCCGGCCGACGCCGGCGCCCTGAAGTGACGTGAAGAGGCCCCCGCCCGATCCGAGGATCGGGCGGGGGCCTCTTCACGTGTCAGGCGGGGATCAGAAACGGCGGGTGACCAGCGCCCGCTTGACTTCCTGGATCGCCTTGGTGACCTCGATGCCACGCGGGCAGGCCTCGGAGCAGTTGAAGGTGGTGCGGCAGCGCCACACGCCCTCGCGGTCGTTGAGGATCTCCAGGCGCTGCTCGGCGCCCTCGTCGCGCGAGTCGAAGATGAAGCGGTGCGCGTTGACGATGGCGGCCGGGCCGAAGTACTGGCCGTCGTTCCAGAACACCGGGCAGGACGACGTGCACGCGGCGCACAGGATGCACTTCGTGGTGTCGTCGAAGCGCTCGCGGTCCTCGGCGGACTGCAGGCGCTCGCGGGTCGGCTCGTTCCCCTTGGTGATGAGGAACGGCATGACGTCCTTGTAAGCCTGGAAGAACGGGTCCATGTCCACGACCAGGTCCTTGAGGACCGTGAGGCCCTTGATGGCCTCGATCGTGATCGGCTTCTCCGGGTCGACGTCCTTGATCAGGGTCTTGCACGCCAGCCGGTTGCGGCCGTTGATCCGCATGGCGTCGGAGCCGCAGATGCCGTGGGCGCAGGAACGGCGGTAGGTGAGGGTGCCGTCCTGCTCCCACTTGATCTTGTTGAGCGCGTCGAGGACGCGCTCCTTCGGGTCCATCGTCAGCTGGTAGTCGACCCACACCGGGTCCGGGTGCTCCTCCGGGTTGAACCGGCGGATCCGGAAGGTGACGGTGATCGGCTGGACGGCACCGGCTTCGACCGCGTCCAGAGCGGCCGAGTGCGTCTCCACGGTCGGAGTGCTCATCAGTACTTACGCTCCATCGGCTGGTAGCGGGTCGTGACGACCGGCTTGTAGTCGAGGCGGATGGAGGTGCTGCCGTCGGCGGCGACCTCCTGGTACGCCATGGTGTGCTGCATGAACTTCACGTCGTCACGGGTCGGGAAGTCCTCGCGGTAGTGGCCGCCGCGGGACTCCTCGCGGGCCAGCGCGGAGACGGCCAGCACCTCGGCCAGGTCGAGCAGGTTGCCCAGCTCGACGGCCTCCAGCAGGTCCGTGTTGTAGCGGAAGCCCTTGTCCTGGATGGAGACGTTCTTGTAGCGCTCCTTCAGCGCGGCGATGTCCTCGACCGCCTGCTTCAGGGTGGCGCCGGTGCGGTACACCATGGCGTTGGTGTCCATGGTCTCCTGCAGCTCCTTGCGGATCTGCCCCACGGACTCGGTGCCGGTGCCCTCGCGCAGGCCGTCGACCAGGGCCTGGACCTTGTCGGCCGGGTTCTCGGGCAGCTCGACGAACTCGTGCGCGTTGGCGTAGTCGGCGGCGGCGATGCCCGCGCGACGGCCGAACACGTTGATGTCGAGCAGCGAGTTGGTGCCGAGGCGGTTGGCGCCGTGCACGGACACGCAGGCGACCTCGCCGGCCGCGTACAGGCCCGGGACGACGTCGGTGTTGTTGCGCAGGACCTCACCCTCGACGTTGGTCGGGATGCCGCCCATGGCGTAGTGCGCGGTGGGCTGGATCGGGATCGGGTCCGTGTAGGGCTCGATGCCGAGGTAGGTGCGCGCGAACTCGGTGATGTCCGGGAGCTTGGCGTCCAGCTGCTCCGGCGGCAGGTGGGTCAGGTCGAGGTAGACGTGGTCGCCGTCCGGGCCGCAGCCGCGGCCCTCGCGGATCTCGGTGTAGATCGCGCGGGAGCAGACGTCACGGGACGCGAGGTCCTTCATGACCGGGGCGTAGCGCTCCATGAAGCGCTCGCCGTCCTTGTTGCGCAGGATGCCGCCCTCGCCGCGGGCGCCCTCGGTGAGCAGGATGCCCATGCGCCAGATGCCCGTCGGGTGGAACTGGAAGAACTCCATGTCCTCCAGCGGCAGGCCGCGGCGGTAGACCAGGGCCTGGCCGTCACCGGTGAGGGTGTGGGCGTTGGAGGAGACCTTGAAGAACTTGCCGGTGCCGCCGGAGGCGAAGACGACCGACTTGGCCTGGAAGACGTGGATCTCGCCGGTGGCCAGCTCGTAGGCGACGACGCCGGCCGTCTTGCCCTCGTTGATCAGCAGGTCGAGGACGTAGAACTCGTTGAAGAACTCGACGCCGTGCTTGACGCAGTTCTGGAACAGCGTCTGGAGGATCATGTGACCGGTGCGGTCGGCCGCGTAGCACGAACGGCGGACCGGGGCCTCGCCGTGGTTGCGGGAGTGGCCGCCGAAGCGGCGCTGGTCGATCCGGCCCTGCTCGGTGCGGGAGAAGGGCAGACCCATCTTCTCCAGGTCGAGGACGGCGTCGATGGCCTCCTTGCACATGATCTCGGCGGCGTCCTGGTCGACCAGGTAGTCACCGCCCTTGACCGTGTCGAAGGTGTGCCACTCCCAGTTGTCCTCCTCGACGTTGGCCAGCGCGGCGCACATGCCGCCCTGGGCCGCGCCGGTGTGGGACCGGGTCGGGTAGAGCTTGGTCAGGACGGCGGTGCGGCTGCGCTGCGTGGACTCGATGGCCGCACGCATGCCGGCGCCGCCGGCGCCGACGATGACGGTGTCGTACTGGTGAATCTGCATGGGGGGTTAACTCGCCTCTGGCCTCTGCCGATGGTCGATGGTGCTCGCGGCTCAGATGTTGGGGTCGAAGGTGAAGATCACCAGGGTGCCGAGCAGCACGGTGAAGACCGTGGCGGTACCCATGAGTCCCTTGAGCCAGAGCCGGGTCGAGTCCTTCTCGGCGTAGTCGTTGATGACCTGACGCATGCCGTTGGCGCCGTGCAGCATGGCGAGCCACAGCATCAGCAGGTCCCAGCCCTGCCAGAACGGCGAGGCCCAACGGCCGGCCACGAAGGCGAAGCCGATCTTGGAGACGCCACCGTCGAGCAGCAGCATGATGATCAGGTGGCCGAGGATCAGCACGACCAGGACGACACCGGACAGGCGCATGAAGAGCCAGGCCAGCATCTCGAAGTTGGTGCGGGTGCGGCGCGGGGTCTTCTTGGTCCGCTGGCGGGGCGGCTCGATGACGAACGCGTCGGCCGGGTTGCCGGTGCCGAGGCCCTTGCCGGTGTGCGCCTGCTTGGAGGGCACCACGACGGCGTCGGAGTATTCCGTGGACATGTCTCAGCTCACTTCCCGAACCAGGAGATCAGCGTGTGCTGCAGGATCCCGTAGAAGGAGCCGGCCATCAGCACGACCCAGACGCCGACCACGGTCCAGAGCATCTGCTTCTGGTACTTCGGGCCCTTGGACCAGAAGTCCACCGCGACGACGCGCAGGCCGTTCAGGGCGTGGAACAGGATGGCGGCCACCAGGCCGTACTCCATCAGGTTCACGAGGGGAGTCTTGTACGTCTGGATGACGGTGTCGTAGGACTCCGGCGACACCCGCACCAGTGCGGTGTCCAGGACGTGGGCGAACAGGAAGAAGAAGATGAGGACGCCGGTGACTCGATGAGCCACCCAGCTCCACATGCCTTCCCGGCCGCGGTACAGCGTTCCAGCCGGCACGGAAAAACCCTCCGGAAGCGATTGGGGGCTCGGCCGGCTTCGGTGTCGGTCAGCCCGGCCGGGTACGGTCCACCGGCCGCGAGCATCCTATCGACGCCTTCTCGCCTGCCGCCTCCGGGGGCCCCAGGTGTGATCAATCAGGCACTTCTGGCCTAGTGCGGCGGGAACCGCGGCGGAATTCGACACCCAGGGTCACCACGCGCTCGCGCCCCGCACCGGAGGGTGCGGGGCGCGAGGGGCCGGATTCCTCCGTACGGGCGGATTCACCCGCACGGAGGAAACGCGGAGGGGAGGGGGGACCGGTTCAGCGTGCTCCGGCCTCCGAATGGGTGGCGACCAGGTGCTCCAGCCGGGTGAGGGCGATCCGGCGGAGCTCGTCCGCCGCGGTCAGCCGCTCCTCGTCCGGGTCGTTGGCCAGGCGGGTGCGGATGGAGGAGAGCACGGTGTCGAGCATCTCCTCCGGGGCGACGCCCTCCAGGCAGACCACGAAGACGTGGCCGAACCGGGCCTCGTACGCGGCGTGCGCCGCCCGCAGCGCGGTGTGCGCGGCCTGGCTGCCGGGGGCCCGCATGCCGAGCAGCGGCTGCGGCATCCAGCTCTCGTCCGCCAGCGCCTCGGCGAGGTCGGCCGGGCGGAGGTCGTAGGAGGCCTCGCTGGCGGCGGCCAGCAGGGACTCTATGTCGGGGTACGGCCGGTGCGCGGTGAGTCGCAGGGCCCAGCGGTGGCTGCCGCAGCAGGCCAGCAGGGCCTCCTCGGCGGCGCCGGCGTCGGCCTCGTTGAAGCGGTGCAACCCGAGGAGGGTCGGCTCTGTGCTGACGTCGAGCCGCTGTGACGGGATGTCGCTGGCCAGCGGGTCCTCCTCGTGAGGGCGGGAAGGTGCCGGTGAGGGTGGGGTGGTGGAGTAGGTGGAGTGCGGGGCCGCGGAGAGGCGATCGGCGCCGGTCGGGCGGCATCTCCAAAGTAGTTGAGCCGTCATCAGTTGGGGAGGGCGCGCGCCGAATTCATCCGGACGAGCTATCAAGTTGTGACGTTGACACCTTCGCGTCATCGCCCTCCCCATCTCGCTCTGCTAATCCGCCGTGGTCACCTCAGGTGCAGCGGGTGCCGGCGGCCGGCACGGTGCCCTCGGTCAGGTAGGCCTCCATGGCCCGGTCGATGCAGGTGTTGCCCTTGCCGAAGGCGCCGTGGCCCTCGCCGACCCGGGTGAGCAGGGTGGCGTTGGCGAAGCCCTTGGCCAGCGACTCGGCCGAGGCGTACGGGGTGGCCGGGTCGCCGGTGGAGCCGACGACCAGGATCGGGGCGCTGCCCTCGGCCCGGATGGTGTGCGGCTTCTCCTGCGTCTTGAACGGCCAGTAGGCGCAGCCGGGCTCGCTGTAGTCGTCCACCGTGACGCCCTTGGACAGCAGCGGCGCTTCGGCGCGCAGCCGGTCCACGGCGGCCTTGGCGTGCTCGGGGGTGGGTGCGGGGCGGGCGGCGTCGGCGCAGCTGATCGCGCCGTTGGACTCCTCCATCGGGCTGTAGTGGCCGTTCTCGTCGCGGCCGTTGTACTCGTCGGCGAAGGCCAGCAGCAGGTCGCCGCGCTTCATCTTCATCGCCATGCCGAGGGCGGCGCGCAGGTACTGCCAGGAGGTCTTCTCGTCGCCGTAGAGCGTCTGGATGGTGCCGGTCCAGGCCAGGTCGCGGCCGAGCTTGCGGCCGTCCTTGGTGGTGAGCGGGCTGTCGTGCAGGCTGTCCAGGAAGTCGGCGGCCTTCTTGGCGGCCGCGTCCTTGTCCTTGCCGAGCGGGCACTCGTCGGCGTGGTTCTGGACGCAGTCGGCGGCGAAGCGCTCGAAGGACTTCTCGAAGCCGACCTGCTGGTCGACGCCGTGGTCGAGGGTGTCCTGGGCCGGGTCGACGGCGCCGTCGAGGATCAGCCGGCCGGTGTTCCCCGGGAACTCCTCGGCGTAGAGGGCGCCGAGGTAGGTGCCGTAGGAGATGCCCAGGTAGTCGAGCTTCTTGTCGCCGACGACCGCGCGCAGCACGTCCAGGTCGCGGGCGGTGTTGCGGGTGCCGACGAAGGGCAGCATTTTCCCGGACCTGGCCTGGCAGGCGGCGGCGTGGTCGGTGGACTGCTTGACGTGCGCGGCCTTGCGCTCGGCCGGGTCCAGTGGCTCGTCCTGCTGCTCGACGGCGTCGTGCTGCTTGTCGTCGTAGCAGACGACCGGGGAGCTGTCGCCGGTGCCGCGGGGGTCGAAGCCGATCACGTCGAAGCGGTTGTGCAGGGCTCCGACGAAGTCCTTGGTGCCGTACTTGACCATCTCGACGCCGGAGCCGCCGGGGCCGCCCGGGTTGACCATCAGCGAGCCGATCCGCTGGTCCGGCTTGGCGGCCGGGTACTTGATCAGCGCGAGGTCGATCGCGTCGGTACCGGGGCTGGCGTAGTCGAGCGGGACGTGCAGCCGGCCGCACGTCAGCGCGCTGATGTCGATCCTGGCCTTCTCGGCCTGGGGGTCGGCCGGGCAGTCCGCCCAGGTGATCCGCTGGCCGTAGAAGGGCTTGAGGGCCGGGTCGGCCTCGCCGGCGGGCCGGGCGGTCGGGGCCGGGGTGGCCGCGGGGCTCGCGGCGGCGGGTGCGGAGGTGCCGGCGGCCCGGTCCTGGGCCGGCTCGGCACTGTGGTCGCAGGCCGTGGTGAGGAGGAGGGTGCCTGCCGCCACGGCGGTCAGCAGGATGCGTGGGCGGGCGGCCCGGAAGGTTCTCATCGCACGTGTGTACCACTGGGTGGTGACGCGTTCGATCCTGGCCCCGGGGCCGCCCGCCGGGCGGGATCAGCCCCGGTGGACCTTGTGGTTGGCGGCCTGCGCCCGGGGGCGGACCACCAGCAGGTCGATGTTCACGTGCGCGGGCCGGGTGACCGTCCAGGCCACGGTGTCCGCGACGTCCTCCGAGGTCAGCGGCTCGGCCACGCCCGCGTACACGGCGGCGGCCTTCTCCTCGTCACCGCGGAAGCGGGTGATCGCGAAGCCCTCGGACTTCACCATGCCGGGCGCGATCTCGATCACCCGGATCGGCTCCCCGCACAGCTCCAGCCGCAGCGTGGCCGCGATGGTGTGCGCGGCGTGCTTGGCGGCGACGTACCCGCCGCCGCCCTCGTAGGCGGCCAGCGCGGCGGTCGAGGAGAGCACCAGCACCGTGGCGTCGCCGGTGGCCCGCAGGGCCGGCAGCAGTGCCTGCGTCACGTGCAGCACGCCGAGCACGTTCACCTCGTACATGGCCCGCCAGTCGGCCGGGTCGCCGTGCTCGACCGTCTCGGCGCCGATCGCGCCGCCGGCGTTGTTCACCAGCACGTCCACCCGGCCGACCTCGGCCGCGAAGGCGTCCACGGCGGCCCGGTCGGTGACGTCGAGCGGGTGGGCCCGGCCGCCGATCTCCTTCGCCAGCGCCTCGATCCGCTCGGCGCGGCGGGCGGTCAGCACCACGTCGAAGCCCTCGGCGGCCAGCCGGCGGGCGGTCGCCGCGCCGATTCCGCTGCTGGCACCGGTGACCACGGCCACCTTCTGCTCGGTCATTGCCACTCCCTGGGGGCTCATCGGTCGTTCACCCGATCATCTCAACCGCGTCGGCGCCCCGGCGGACCGGTCGGGTCCTACATTGCGAGGACCAGCGCCCGCCGATCCCCTGGAGGGACCCATGGCAGCCGATCCGCGCCACGCCGAGCCGGACCGCCCCCCGGAGCCGGACCGCACCGCGCGGCCGGCCCGGCGCTCCGAGGCGGGCCTCCCGATCGCACCGCTGTACGGCCCCGACGCGCTGGCCGACTGGGACCCGGCGACCCGCCTGGGCCGCCCGGGGGAGTACCCCTACACCCGGGGCGTCCACCCGACCATGTACACCGGACGCCCCTGGACGATGCGCCAGTACGCGGGCTTCGGCACCGCCGCCGAGTCCAACGCCCGCTACCGGCAACTGATCGCGGGCGGCGGCACCGGCCTGTCGGTCGCCTTCGACCTGCCCACCCAGATGGGCTACGACTCGGACGCCCCGCTCGCCGCCGGGGAGGTCGGCCGGGTGGGCGTGGCGGTGGACAGCGTCGAGGACATGGCGGTGCTCCTGGACGGCATCCCGCTCGGCGGGGTGTCCACCTCGATGACCATCAACGCGCCCGCCGCCCCGCTCCTGCTCCTCTACCAACTGGTCGGGGAGGCCCAGGGCGTGGCGCCGGCATCGCTCACCGGCACGGTCCAGAACGACGTGCTGAAGGAGTACATCGCCCGCGGCACCTACATCTTCCCGCCGCAGCCCTCGCTGCGGCTGGTCGCCGACGTGTTCCGGTACTGCCGGGCCGAGGTCCCGCGCTGGAACACCATCTCCGTCTCCGGCTACCACATGGCCGAGGCCGGGGCCGACCCCGCGCAGGAGATCGCCTTCACCCTGGCCAACGGCATCGCCTACGTCCGCACCGCGATCGCCGCCGGGATGGCCGTGGACGACGTCGCGCCCCGGCTCTCGTTCTTCTTCGTGGCCCGCACCACCCTGCTGGAGGAAGTGGCCAAGTTCCGTGCCGCGCGCAGGATTTGGGCCAGAATCATGCGCGAAGGATTCGGTGCGGAGGATCCCCGCTCGCAGATGCTGCGCTTCCACACCCAGACCGCCGGGGTGCAGCTCACGGCCCAGCAGCCCGAGGTCAACCTGGCCCGGGTCACGGTGCAGGCGCTCGCCGCGGTGCTCGGCGGCACCCAGTCGCTGCACACGAACAGCTACGACGAGGCGATCGCGTTGCCCACCGAGAAGGCCGCCCGGCTCGCCCTGCGCACCCAGCAGGTGCTCGCCCACGAGACCGACGTGACCGCCACCGTCGACCCGTTCGCCGGGTCGTACGCGGTCGAGTCGCTCACCGACGGACTGGAGGCCGCCGCGCTGGCGCTGATGGCCCGGATCGAGGACCGGGGCGGCGCGGTGGCCGCGATCGAACAGGGCTTCCAGAAGGGCGAGATCGAGCGCACCGCCTACCGCCTCCAGCAGGAGACCGACTCCGGCGAGCGGACCGTGGTCGGCGTCAACCGCTTCCGGTCGGACACGGAGGAGCCCTACCGGCCGCTCCGGGTGGACCCGGCGGTCGAACGGCAGCAGGCCGAACGGCTGGCCCGGCTGCGGGCCGGGCGCTCGGCCGGCGCCGTCACCCGGGCGCTGGACGCGCTGCGCCGCACCGCCGCGGGCCCGGAGAACGTGCTGTACCCGATGAAGGAGGCACTGGCCGCCCGGGCCACGGTGGGCGAGGTGTGCGACGCGCTCCGGGAGGAGTGGGGGACGTACGCTCCGGAGGAGCGCTTCTGAGCAGCGCCTGAACAGCCGTCAACCCCGCGGTGTCGCCGGGGAAGTGGCGGCCGTGTCCGTCGGCGCGGGTGATCGTTGCACAGGGCAAGCAACCCGGGGAAGGCGGCTGAAACGAGATGTCATACCCACCTGTCCGGCCGGTATGCGCCCATCCGGGGACTAGTTTTCCGAAAGTCGGGCCAAATCCCCCCAACAGGCCTACGCTTGGGGAGATGAACCGTCCTGAGCCCGCTCAGCCGGGCGCCACCATCGCCGCCGCACGCCCCGCCGTCGAACTGCGTGACCGGGTCAGGGCGCTGGAGCCAGAGCTGATCGCCTTCCGCCGTGACCTCCACCGGCATCCGGAACTGGGCCGCCAGGAGTTCCGCACCACCGGGCTGCTGCGCGACCGA
Source organism: Kitasatospora sp. NPDC086791 (assembly GCF_040685975.1). Lineage (NCBI taxonomy): Bacteria > Bacillati > Actinomycetota > Actinomycetes > Kitasatosporales > Streptomycetaceae > Kitasatospora > Kitasatospora sp. NPDC086791. Next base: position 178,876 of record NZ_JBFBOC010000005.1, read on the forward strand.
CTGGCGGCGGCCGGCCTCGACCCCCGGGTGCTGCCCGGCGGCACCGGCCTGCTCGTCGACATCGTCCCGGCCGGCACCGCCCCGGGCGCCGAGTTCCTGGCCTTCCGCGCCGACATCGACGCGCTGCCGATCGACGACGCCAAGACCGACGTGCCCTACCGCTCGACCGTCCCCGGCCGGGCGCACGCCTGCGGCCACGACGTGCACACCTCGGTGGTGCTCGGCACCGGCCTGGTGCTGGCCGAGGCCGCCCGCACCGGCGAGCTGCGCCGCCCGGTCCGGCTGGTCTTCCAGCCGGCCGAGGAGGTCATGCCGGGCGGCGCGCTGGACGTGATCAAGGCCGGCGGGATGGACGGCGTCGGCCGGATCTTCGCGGTGCACTGCGACCCGAAGGTGGAGGTCGGCCGGATCGCCCTGCGCACCGGGGCGATCACCTCGGCCTGCGACCGCCTGGTGCTGCACCTGGACGGCCCCGGCGGGCACACCGCCCGTCCGCACCTGACCACCGACCTGGTGACCGCGGTGGCCAGGATGGCCGCCGACCTGCCCGGCGCGCTGGCCCGCCGGATGGACCCGCGCTGGGGCGTCAGCCTGGTCTGGGGGCGGATCGCCGCCGGCTCCGCGCCCAACGTCATCCCGCAGCACGCCGAGCTGGAGGGCACCGTCCGCTGCCTGGAGCTGGACGGCTGGCGCGAGGCGCCGGACCTGCTGCACGAGCTGATCGCCAAGCTCGCCGAGACCTACCGGGCCAAGTGGACGCTGGACTACCACCGCGGGGTGCCGCCGGTGGTCAACGAGGCGGTCTCGGTCGCGCTGCTGGACGAGGCGATGAACGCCCGGTTCGGCCGGGACGGCCGACAGGTGGTGGAGGGCACCGAGCAGAGCCTCGGCGGCGAGGACTTCTCCTGGTACCTGGAGCACGCCCCGGGCGCGCTGGCCCGGCTGGGCGTCCGCGCTCCCGGCGACACCGCGGTCCGCGACCTGCACCAGGGCCGGTTCGACGTGGACGAACGGGCGATCGGCATCGGTGCCGAGCTCTTCGCGGCGCTGGCCCTGGAGGCGGACACCGACTGAGGCGCAGCCCCGGGCCGCGTGGCCGGCGCCGGGGTGGATCGTCGGGATTCGGGGTTCGGTGGCGGTTCCGTAAACTGGGCCGCACCAACCTCGTACCACCGTCCGCACGGGGTGAAAGAGCCTCGGGGCGGGTGTCAGACCACGGTTTGATAACAACCCGAATGCTCTGGCACCCCGTAACACAACCGTGTTCTACGCGCGTTACGGTGGCGTCCGACCACGCCAAACGGTTGCGTGTCAGAAGGAGATACTCCCTTGCGCCGTTCAATGAAGCTCGCCGCGGTTGTGCTCTCGGGTTCCCTGGGCATGGCCTCGCTCGCCGCTTGCGGCGCAAAGAGCACCGACAGCACCTCCTCTTCCGCCTCGGGCGACGGTTCGCTCAAGGTCGGCATGGCCTACGACATCGGTGGCCGCGGCGACCAGTCGTTCAACGACTCCGCCGCCCGCGGTCTCGACAAGGCCAAGTCCGAGCTGGGCGCCTCCGTCACCGAGGCCGAGGCCAAGGCCGGCGAGGCCGAGGCCGACAAGGAGACCCGCCTCAAGAACCTGGTCGACGCCGGCTACAAGACCATCATCGCGGTCGGCTTCGTCTACCAGCCGGCGGTCAACAAGATCGCCAAGGACAACCCGAACGTCAAGTTCGCGATCATCGACTCGAACGACAAGGACCAGCCGTCCAACGTCACCTCGCTGCTCTTCGCCGAGCAGGAGGGTTCGTACCTGGCCGGTGTCGCCGCGGCGAACAAGTCCAAGGCCAAGCACGTCGGCTTCATCGGCGGTGTGCAGTCCGAGCTGATCAAGAAGTTCGAGGCCGGCTACAAGGCGGGTGTGAAGTCCGTCGACCCGAACATCGTGGTCGAGACCACCTACCTGACCACCCCGCCGGACTTCACCGGCTTCAGCTCGCCCGACAAGGGCAAGGAAGCCGCGCAGGGCCAGCTCGACAAGGGTGCGGACATCATCTACTCCGCCGCCGGTTCCTCCGGTAACGGTGCGATCGAGGCCGTCGCCAACAAGCAGGGCGCCCTGGCCATCGGTGTCGACTCCGACCAGGCCAGCCAGCCGGCCCTGGCGAAGTACAAGAACAGCATCATGACCTCGATGGTCAAGAACGTCGACAACGCGGTCTTCGCGTACATCGACTCGGTCAAGAAGGGCAACGCCTTCACCGGTGTCAAGCTCTTCGACCTGAAGTCCGACGGTGTCTCGCTCGCCACCACCGGTGGCAAGATCGACGACATCCAGTCGCAGCTGAAGGCCGCCGCCGACGCCATCAAGAGCGGCGCCACCACCATCCCGACCGCGCCGGCCCAGTAAGGACCGCGCGTCGCGGACGCGACAGCGCCTGCCGCCTGCCCGGCAGCGCGATGATCGACACGGGAGGGGCCCGGCAGGGTGCGCTCAACGCGTACCCCCGGGCCCCGTTCCGTCTCCACGTTTCCCCACCTTGGCCCTCCGAGCGCAATGTCGCGCCTCCAGACCACCAGGAGATCGCCATCACCGCATCCGACCCCGTCCCCCTGCGCAAGGACGGCACCCCCAGCGCGGGGACGGCGACAACGGCCGTCGAGCTGCGCGGCATCACCAAGCGCTTCCCCGGTGTCGTGGCCAACCACGACATCAACCTCACCGTCCGCACCGGCACCGTGCACGCCCTGATGGGCGAGAACGGCGCCGGCAAGTCGACGCTGATGAAGATCCTCTACGGCATGCAGAAGCCGGACGAGGGCACCATCGCGATCAACGGCGAGCTGTGCGAGTTCAGCACCCCCGGCGACGCCATCGCCCGCGGCATCGGCATGGTGCACCAGCACTTCATGCTCGCCGACAACCTCACCGTGCTGGAGAACGTCGTCCTCGGCGGCGAGAAGTTCCACGGCATCGGCGCCAAGGCGAAGGCGAAGATCAAGGAGATCTCCGACCAGTACGGCCTGGGCGTGCGTCCGGACGCCCTGGTCGAGGACCTCGGCGTCGCCGACCGCCAGCGCGTCGAGATCCTCAAGGTGCTGTACCGCGGCGCCAAGATCCTGATCCTCGACGAGCCCACGGCCGTGCTGGTCCCGCAGGAGGTCGACGCGCTGTTCGACAACCTGCGCGAGCTCAAGTCCGAGGGCGTCACCGTCATCTTCATCTCGCACAAGCTGCACGAGGTGCTGGCGGTCGCCGACGCGATCAGCGTCATCCGGCGCGGCACCACGGTCGGCGACGCCGACCCGAAGGCCGTCACCGCCCGCCAGCTCGCCGAGATGATGGTCGGCGCCGAGCTGCCCTCGCCGGAGAGCCGCGAGTCCACGGTCACCACGACCGAGATGCTCGACGTCAAGGACCTGCGGATCGCCAAGACCGACGCCGAGGGCATCGAGCGCGTCGTCCTGGACGACATCTCCCTGCGCATCCACAAGGGCGAGATCCTCGGCATCGCCGGTGTCGAGGGCAACGGCCAGGCCGAACTGGTCGAGGCCATCATGGGCATGCTGCCGCTGGACGGCGGCTCCGTCACGCTGGACGGCAAGGACCTCTCCGGCACCCTGACCCGGGCCCGCCGCGAGGCCGGCATCGGCTACATCCCCGAGGACCGCCACCGGCACGGCCTGCTGCTGGAGGCCCCGCTCTGGGAGAACCGGATCCTCGGCCACGTCACCGAGGCGCCCAACTCCAAGGGCATGCTGCTCGACCCCACCGGGGCCCGGACGGACACCCGGCGGATCGTCGAGGAGTACGACGTCCGCACCCCCGGCATCGAGGTCACCGCGGCCTCGCTCTCCGGCGGCAACCAGCAGAAGCTGATCGTCGGCCGCGAGATGAGCCACCAGCCCAAGCTGCTGATCGCCGCGCACCCCACCCGCGGTGTCGACGTCGGCGCGCAGGCCCAGATCTGGGAGCACATCCGGGTCGCCCAGCGGGCCGGCCTGGCCGTGCTGCTGATCTCGGCCGACCTGGACGAGCTGATCGGACTCTCCGACACCATCCGGGTCATCTACCGCGGCCGCCTGGTCGCGGACGCGGACCCGGCCACCGTGACCGCCGAGGACCTGGGCACCGCGATGACCGGCGCCGCCAGCGGCCACCTCGAATCCGAGCCGGACGCGCTCGCCGAGGCCCAGGCGCTCGCCGCCGAGGGCACCCGGGCCGAGGACACCGACCCGTCCGACACCGCCGACGACCCGCAGGCGGGGGAGTAACCACATGACCAGTCCCAACCCCGCCGCTAAGCGCGGCCCGGTGCAGCGGATCAGCGGTGAGCGGATCATGCTCGCACTGGCAGCGCCGGTGCTCGCGGTCGTGCTCTCCGTCGCGATCTGCTCCGTCCTGCTGGCGACCTCGGGCAAGAACCCGTTCGACGCGTGGAACGTGATGATCACGTACGCCACCAAGTCGGACGGCCAGGTCGCCATCCTCAACCGTTCCACCACCTACTACCTGGCCGCCGCGGCCGCCGCGTTCGGGTTCCGGATGAACCTGTTCAACATCGGCGTCGAGGGCCAGTACAAGGTGGCGGCGCTGTTCGCGGCGTACATCGGCACCCAGGTCGACCTGCCGGCGATCATCCAGATCCCGCTGCTGCTGGTCACCGCCATGCTGGTCGGTGGCCTGTACGCGAGCATCGCCGGTCTGCTGAAGGTCCTCCGCGGCGTCAGCGAGGTCATCTCGACCATCATGCTGAACGCCATCGCGCTCGCGATCGTCGGCGTGCTGCTCGCCCCGGGCGTCTTCGCGCCGAAGGTGAGCGGCACCAGCAACTCGATCCAGACCGACCCGATCTCCCAGTCCAGCCACTTCTTCTCGATCGAGACGGCCGGCGGCCCGCTCTGGGGCTTCCTCTTCGTCGCGGTCGCGGTCGGCGTGCTCTTCCAGTTCACCCTGACCCGCACCCGCTTCGGCTTCGACCTGCGCGCCACCGGCCGCTCGGAGTCCGCGGCCACCGCGTCCGGCGTGAACGTCAAGAAGATGGTCATCACCTCGATGGCGGTCTCCGGTGCGATCGCCGGTCTGATCGGCATGCCCGAGCTGCTGCAGAACTCCTTCTACTACGGGCAGACCTTCCAGCAGAACCTGGGCTTCCTCGGCATCTCGATCGCCCTGCTGGGCCGGAACAGCCCGATCGGCATGGCCTTCGCGGCCCTGCTGTTCGCCTTCCTGGACGCCACCGGCTCCCAGCTGCCGCTGCAGGGCGGCTTCCCGGCCGAGATCGTCCCGGTCATGCAGGGCACCATCGTCATCTGCGTGGTCGTCGCGTACGAGCTGGTGCGCCGTTACGGCCTGACGCGCCAGCAGAAGAAGGTCGGCGAGCAGCTCGCCGCCCAGCTCGCGGCCGCTGAGAAGAAGGAGGTGTCGGCGTGAGCACGGCTACCGCTGCTCGTCCGAAGGCGCCCGGTGCGCCCGCGAAGAAGCACAAGCTGTCCTGGCCGGTGGTCCTGCTCCTGATCGCGGGCGCCCTGGTCCTGTTCTCCGCCGTGGGCATGGCCACCGGCAACCACTCGCTGACCTCCTCCGGTCAGGTCACCGCCGCGCTCAGCGCCGCCGTGCCGATCGGCATGGCCGGTCTCGGCGGTCTCTGGTCCGAGCGGGCCGGCGTGGTCAACATCGGCCTCGAAGGCATGATGGTCGCCGGCACCTTCTGCGGCGCCTGGGCCGGTTACCTGGTCAACCCGTGGGTCGGGCTGCTGGCCGGCATGGCCGGCGGCGCGCTCGGCGGTCTGCTGCACGCGGTCATCACCGTCACCTTCGGCGTCGACCACATCGTCTCCGGCGTCGGCATCAACCTGCTGATCCCCGGCATCTGCGCGTACGTCAACCGGATCTACTACAAGGACTACATCTCGGCCGGGGCCGGGGCGAACCAGTCCCCGCCAGCGGATCCGCTGCCGTACATCACCGTCCCCGGGCTGTCCTCCTGGCTGAAGGGCATCGAGGGCCACCACTGGTTCTTCGTCTCGGACGTCGCCGGTGTGTGCGCCGGCCTGGTCACCAACATCTCGGTCGTCGTGGTCCTGGCGGCCGCGCTGATCGTGGTCACCTACTTCGTGCTCTGGCGCACGGTGTTCGGCCTGCGGCTGCGCTCCTGCGGTGAGAACCCGACCGCCGCCGAGTCGCTGGGCGTCAACGTCTACAAGTACAAGTACCTGGCGGTCATCGCCTCCGGCGCCTTCGCGGGCCTCGGCGGTGCGTACCTCTCGCTCGTCGCCGCGCACTTCTACAAGGACGGCCAGACCCTGGGCCGCGGCTTCATCGGCCTCGCGGCGATGATCTTCGGCAACTGGATGCCCGGCGGTCTCGCCATGGGCGCCGGCCTGTTCGGCTTCACCGACAGCCTCCAGCTGCGCGACCCGGAGTCGGTGCACGTGCTGATCCTGGTGGTCTCCATCGCGATGGCGCTGCTCGCCCTCTGGCAGCTGTACCGCCGCAAGTTCACCGGTGCGGTGGTCTCGCTGGTGGTCGCCGGCGGCCTGGGCGCCTGGTACGCGCTGACCGACGAGGTCCAGCGTCCGCTGATCGTCGCCACGCCGTACGTGATCACCCTGGTGGTGCTCTCGCTGGCCTCGCAGCGACTGCGGATGCCGAAGGCCGACGGCCAGATCTACCGCAAGGGCCAGGGCAAGTGACCGCCCCCGTGGTCGACTGGGAGGGGCTGCGCGCGGCGGCGCGCGAGGCCATGGGCCACGCGTACGCCCCGTACAGCAAGTTCCCGGTCGGCGCGGCCGCGCTGGTGGACGACGGGCGGGTGGTCACCGGCTGCAACGTCGAGAACGCCTCGTACGGGCTCGGGCTGTGCGCCGAGTGCGGGCTGGTGTCCGCGCTGCACGCCACCGGCGGCGGCCGGCTGACCGCGTTCACCTGCGTGGACGGGGCCGGCGAGCTGCTGATGCCCTGCGGGCGCTGCCGCCAGCTGCTGTACGAGCACGGTGGACCGGAGCTGCTGATCGAGCTCGCCTCCGGCGTCAAGCCGATGAGCGAGGTCCTGCCCGACGCGTTCGGGCCGGAGCGGCTCTAGCATCGCTGTTTGTTACGCGCGTAGAGTGTCGCGAGTGGGCCGTAACCCGGTCATCTCGCGGCACTCTTCGCATGTGACGCTTTCTGAACCCCTTCTTGGAGCACCCATGGACGCCATCTCCGTCATCAGGACCAAGCGCGACCGCGGAGAGCTGAGCGACGCTCAGATCGACTGGGTCATCGACGCCTACACCCGCGGCGAGGTCGCCGACGAGCAGATGTCCGCGCTGGCCATGGCGATCCTGCTGAACGGCATGCAGCCGCGCGAGATCAGCCGCTGGACCGACGCCATGATCCGCTCCGGCGTCCGGATGGACTTCTCCTCGCTGCCGCTGCCCACCAGCGACAAGCACTCCACCGGCGGCGTCGGCGACAAGATCACCCTCCCGCTCGCCCCGCTGGTCGCCGCCTGCGGCGCGGCCGTCCCGCAGCTCTCCGGCCGCGGCCTCGGTCACACCGGCGGCACCCTGGACAAGCTGGAGTCCATCCCCGGCTGGCGCGCCCTGCTCTCCAACGAGGAGATGATGGACGTGCTGCGCGACGCGGGCGCGGTCATCTGTGCGGCCGGCGACGGCCTCGCCCCCGCCGACAAGAAGCTCTACGCGCTGCGCGACGTCACCGGCACCGTCGAGGCGATCCCGCTGATCGCCTCCTCGATCATGTCGAAGAAGATCGCCGAGGGCACCGGCGCGCTGGTCCTCGACGTCAAGGTCGGCTCCGGCGCGTTCATGAAGAACATCGAGGACGCCCGCGAACTCGCCCGCACCATGGTGGGCCTGGGCACCACCGCCGGGGTCAACACCGTCGCCCTGCTCACCGACATGTCCACCCCGCTCGGCCTCACCGCGGGCAACGCGCTGGAGGTCCGCGAGTCCGTCGAGGTCCTGGCCGGCGGCGGCCCGGCCGACGTGGTCGAGCTGACCCTCGCGCTCGCCCGCGAGATGCTCGCCGCGGCCGGCGTCCACGGCAAGGACCCGGCGGACGCGCTGCGGGACGGCTCCGCCATGGACCACTGGCGCCGCATGATCGCCGCCCAGGGCGGCGACGTGGACGCCCCGCTCCCGGTCGCCCGCGAGCAGCACGTGATCCCCGCGCCCGCCTCCGGCGTGCTCACCGAGCTGGACGCCTACGCCGTCGGCGTCTGCGCCTGGCGCCTGGGCGCCGGCCGCGCCCGCAAGGAGGACCCGGTCCAGGCCGGCGCCGGCGTCGAGATGCACGCCAAGCCCGGCGACACGGTCGTGGCCGGCCAGCCCCTGCTGACCCTCCACACCGACACCCCCGAGCGCTACGACTACGCCATCGAGGCCCTGGCCGGCGGCATCACCGTCTCCCCGGCCGGCACGGCGTTCACCCCGAACCCGATCGTGCTCGACCGCATCGCGTAGCCATGCGATTACCCCGTGTGCGGCAGCGTGCTCTACGCTGCCGCGCACGGGAGTCGACCGTTTCTCGGTCGAGATCGAACCCGAGGTCCGCGACTGGCTCACCGCGCTTCCGTCGCGGCACTGTTCCGGGACCGATCAGTCGGATCGTCCCGGAAGGAGAGCAGGAGCGAACCACTCTCAGTGGAAGACCCGCCGCACGCGGGAACTGTTGGGTGAGCAGATCCAGGAGAGCCCGCAGATGGCTGCGGAGCGGCTGGAGTTTCGCGCCTCTTGGGCGTTCGGCCAGGCGCTTTATGACCGCCGCACTGCTCTCGGTCTCTCGCAGGCCGAGGTGGCTCGTCGGGCGAGCATGACCGAGGAGGAGATCGAGTGCATCGAGGGGGCGGACATCGTTCCCACGTTTCCGCTGCTCCAGCGACTGGCGGGGGCGCTGGAGTCGGAGCTCGACATCCACGTGACGCCCGACGCCGTCACTGAGCTCCGCTTCCACGCCCCGGCTGCCTGAGAGCCGTTGAGGAGCCCGCGCCCGGTCCCCGGGGGCGGGCTCCTTCGTGCGCTCAGGCCCGGACGGCGGGTGCCGAGCGCCTCGTCGCGTGGGCCTGGTGGGTGGCGTAGAGGGTGACGGCGGCGGCGAGGGTCATGGCGGTGAGGCCGACGGTGGCGGCGCCGGGCCAGCCGGTGGCGTGGAAGGCATCGGCGCCGAGGGTGCCGCCGAGGCTGTTGCCGAGGTAGTAGGCGATCAGGTAGAGGGCGGAGGCCTGGGCGCGGCCCTCGGTGGCGGTGCGGCCGACCGCGGAGGAGGCGGTGGCGTGGCCGGCGAAGAAGCCGGCGGTGATCAGGACCAGGCCGAGCAGGGCGCACGGCAGGGACTCGGCGAGGGAGAGCAGCAGGCCGGCCGCGGTCACGCCGATGGAGACGTAGAGGGCGCCGCGGCGGCCGAGGCGGGAGGAGAGGCGTCCGGCCGCGGCGGAGGTGCCGGTGCCGACCAGGTAGACCACGAAGATCGAGGCGGCGACCGACTCCGGCAGGTGGAACGGCGCGCCGATCAGCCGGTAGCCGACGGTGTTGTAGACCGCTCCGAACACGGCCATGAACAGCAGCCCGAGCGCGTACAGCCGCGCCAGCAGCGGGTTGCGCAGGTGCCCTCCGACCGTCCGGGCGAGCGCGCGGACGTCCACCGGGGTCGGGGTGAAGTGCCGGGCGGCGGGGATCAGCAGCCGGAAGACCAGGGTGGCGAGCAGGGCGAGCGCGGCGGAGGCGGCGAGGCCCCAGCGCCAGCCGAGGGCGGCGGCGGTCCAGCCGGAGAGCAGTCGGCCGCCCATGCCGCCGATGCTGTTGCCGGCCACGTACAGGCCCATCGCGGAGGCCAGCGCGCCGGGGTGGACCTCCTCGACGAGGTAGGCCATCGCGGTGGCCGGGAGCCCGGCGAGGGCGACGCCCTGGAGGGCTCGCAGCGCGACGAGGGTGGTGAGGTCCGGCGCGAGGGGCAGGGCGAGGGCGAGGGCGGAGGCGGCGAGGGTGGAGGCCGTCATCACCGCGGTGCGGCCGTACCGGTCGGAGATCGCGCTGGCCGGGAGCAGGCCGAGGGCGAGTCCGAGGGTGGCGGCGGAGGCGGTCCAGCTGGCCTGGCCGGGGGTGAGGTCGAGGTCGGCCGAGAGGACCGGCAACAGGCCCTGGGTGGAGTAGAGCAGGACGAAGGTGGCGACCCCGGCGGCGAACAGGGCGAGGTTGGCGCGGCGGAAGGCGCGCCGGCCGGGGCGGAGGCGGTGGTCCGCGGCGGGGGCGGCGGTGGGGACGGCGGTGGGGGCATCCGGGGAGGTGACGGACGCCCCGGTATCGGCGGGCTGCATGACGTCGACCGTAGGCCCGGTGTCGTTGATGCGTCCAATGCATGAAGTAGGGATGATCGATGCACTGACGTATGAGTCGAGGTGGTGGCGGGATGGCGGGTGCGGAACCGGTGGACGGCGGAGAGCAGCGGTACCGGGCGGCCGAGTTGGGGCCGGACGAGCCGGCCGTCCTGCTGGCGCCCAGGCTGGCGCAGTTCGCGGCGGTGGCCCGGCTGGAGCACGTGACGCAGGCGGCCGCGCTGCTGGGGGTGCCGCAGCCGACGCTGTCGCGCGCGGTGGCCCGACTGGAGGAGGAACTGGGGGTGGACCTGCTGGCCCGTCAGGGCCGTACGGTCCGGCTGACCAGGGCGGGCCGGCTGCTGCTGGCGTCGGTGGAGCGGGCGCTGGCCGAGGTCGAGCGCGGCGCGCAGGCGGCCCGGGCGGAGGCGGACCCGGAGGCCGGGCTGGTGGCCTTCGGCTTCCTGCACACGATGGGGCCGGACGCGGTGCCGGCGCTGCTGCGCGGCTTCCGTGCGGCGCGTCCGCGGGTGCGGTTCCAGCTGGTGCAGGACTACGGCGCGGCGATGCTGGAGCGGCTGCGGGCCGGTGAGCTGGACCTCTGCCTGGTGGCGCCGCTGCCGGACGACCCGGCGTTCGCCGCCCGCCCGCTGGACGAGCAGCGCCTGCACCTGGTCGTCCCGGCGGACCACCGGCTGGCCGGGCGGCGGCGGATCCGGCTGGCCGAGGTGGCCGAGGAACCGTTCGTCGGACTGGAGCAGGGGTACGGGCTGCGGGTGATCACGGACGGCTTCTGCGCGGAGGCGGGGTTCGTCCCCCGGCTGGCGTTCGAGGGGGAGGAGGCGGAGACGCTGCGCGGGCTGGTGGCGGCCGGGCTGGGGGTGGCGCTGCTGCCGCTGGCGCTGGTGCCGCGGCCGGGGGTGGTGGAGCTGGAGGTGACGGCGCCGCGCACCCGGCGGGCGGTCGGGCTGGCCTGGGCGGCGGGGCGGCCGCTGACGCCGCCGGCGGAGGCGTTCCGGGACTTCGTGCTGTCGCGGCGCGGGCGGCTGCTGCAGCACGACTGAGCCACGGCCGGGCCTTGGCTGTCGATTTGGCGGATCCTATGGACCGGTCGGTGGAATTCCGGGCGGAGTTTGGACCATCCGGTGGTGTGCCCGGTGGTGGGTCTACGCGCGTAGGGGCTATATTTCCGTAATGGAGAAGCAGATTCCCGTCACCACCGCGGGCACCGGCCCGCGCATCCCCACCCCCGAGCAGATCCGCCGCGCGCCGAAGGTGCTCCTGCACGACCACCTGGACGGCGGGCTGCGCCCGGAGACCGTGGTCGAGCTGGCCGCCGCCGTCGGCTACCAGGGCCTCCCCACCACCGACCCCAAGGAGCTCGGCGAGTGGTTCCGCGAGGCCGCCGACTCCGGCTCGCTGGTCCGCTACCTGGAGACCTTCGCGCACACCTGTGCCGTGATGCAGACCCGTGAGGCGCTGATCAAGGTCGCCGCCGACTGCGCCGAGGACCTCGCCGCCGACGGCGTCGTGTACGCCGAGGTCCGGTACGCCCCCGAGCAGCACCTGGAGGCCGGCCTGACCCTGGACGAGGTCGTCGAGGCCGTCCAGGAGGGCTTCCGCCTCGGCGAGGCCAACGCCCGCGAGGCCGGTCACCGGATCCGCATCGGCACGCTGATCACCGCGATGCGGCACGCCGCCCGCTCGCAGGAGATCGCGGAGCTGGCCAACCGCCACCGCGACCAGGGCGTCGTCGGCTTCGACATCGCGGGCGCCGAGGCCGGCTACCCCCCCACCCGCCACCAGGCCGCCTTCGACTACCTCAAGGGCGAGAACAACCACTTCACCATCCACGCGGGCGAGGCCTTCGGCCTGCCGTCGATCTGGGAGGCCCTGCAGTGCTGCGGCGCCGACCGGCTCGGCCACGGCGTGCGGATCGTCGACGACATCACGGTGGGCGAGGACGGCTCGGTCGCGCTCGGCCGGCTGGCCGCGTACGTGCGCGACAAGCGCATCCCGCTGGAGATGTGCCCCACCTCCAACATCCAGACCGGCGCGGCCGCTTCGTACGCCGAGCACCCGATCGGGCTGCTCAGCCGGCTGAAGTTCCGGGTCACCGTCAACACCGACAACCGGCTGATGAGCGGCACCAGCATGAGCCAGGAGTTCGGGCACGTGGTGGAGGCCTTCGGCTACACGCTGGGGGACCTGGAATGGTTCACGGTGAACGCGATGAAGTCCGCGTTCCTGCCGTTCGACGAGCGACTGGCGATGATCAACGACGTGATCAAGCCGGGCTACGCCGAGCTGAAGGCGGAGTGGCTGTTCAGCGCGGGCACCGGCGGCAAGTGAGCCGAGCCGGGGCCTCCGGTCCCGGTCGACGGATGAACGCCGCTTTCCGGCAGGAAAGTTGGCGTTCATCCGACTACTCACTCCGCTGAGTGAACGCCCTTTGGTCCTCGCCGGACCGGCTCACTACGGTGTGCCAGTCATTGCCGACCAGGCACGGTGGCGGTCCTCCGTCCGCCGGATCCGTACGCGTCGTCGGCCACCGACGAGGACCCAAGGGGACGAACCATGAAGCAGGCTCTCAAGGCCGCCGGCACCGCGGCGCTCGGCATCGCCATCGCGGCGGTCGGCGCCGGTACCGCCTCCGCCGCCCCGGCGCCCGGCGGCCTCGGGCTGCCCACCGGCGCGGTGACGAACCCCGCGGTGACCGGTGCGGTCACCGACACCGCCGCCAAGCTGCCCGGTGCCGACAAGGTCACCGGCACGCTGGGCACCCTCGCCCCGAGCGTCGGCCACGCCGCCCCGGCCGCCGAGGCCCCGCTCGCCGGCGTCACCCAGCAGCGCGCCGCCGTCCCGAGCGTCCCGGGGCTCGACAAGACCCCGATCGGCGGGCTGACCGGCGCTCTGCCCGGCCTGCCGGGCCTGGGCGGCTGACCCGAGCCGCCCGCACGACGACGGGCCGCCCGCCCCCGGTGATCCCGGGAGCGGGCGGCCCGTCGTCGTGCCGTGCCGACCGGTGTCACGGCTCCTGGGGCAGGAGCAGCCAGAGGGCCAGGTAGACCAGGAACTGCGGGCCGGGCAGCAGGCACGAGAGCAGGAAGATCAGCCGGACGGTCCACGGGGTCAGCCCGAAGCGGGCGGCGATCCCGGCGCAGACGCCGGCGATGACGCGGTTGTGACGAGGACGGGCGAGGCGGGCGCTCATGGTGGTCTCCTGATCTGCTCCGCACGGTGGCGGCCCGGTCCGGCCGGTCCGGCGGGGTGCTTCCATACTCCGCCGTCGCCGCCCCGTTCTCCTCGGTCCACCAGGTGATTCCGCACCCCGAAGGGTCACCGGGGAGGCGTAGCCGGATGTCGGGGTCGGCCTCGGGGTGACCCTGAGGGCCGCCGTCCGTCCGGCCCGGTCCGGGGCCCGCCGGCTCCGGCCGCAGGACCGCCGCGGGCGGGCCGGCTCCGGCCGCGGGCGGGCGCGAACGGCTCGGTATGATGCCGCAGTCGCTGTTGGTCGGGGGGCGAAACATCGGCGCGCGCCATCGCTAGGAAATGGCCTCTCTCGCAAGCGATTTCACGTTCTGTTGGGTTCTGTCCGAATTCTCTCGTGAGGTTGGAATTGCGCATGAGGCAGAGCAGATTCCTGGCCGCGACCGCCGCCGTCACACTGGCTTCCGGTGTGGCCGTCGTGGAGGCCCCGGCCGTCTTCGCCGCCTCGGGGGCCGTCACGGCCGGCCAGGGCACCCAGGTCCAGTCCTCGCCGGTCACGGTCGCCCTCGGCGGCGTGCCCGGCACCGTCACGGCGGGCGGTGCGCCGGTGGAGTTCACCGCGACGCTCAGGAACACCGCCGACCACCAGCTGGACGTGCCGTCGTCCGTATTCGTCATCGGGGACACCGGTACCGGCATCAAGCAGAGCCAGTTCAAGCTGGAGTACCAGTCGCCCGGCGGCACGCAGTGGCAGGACGCCAAGGTGACCGCCGCGAGCACCGGCGGCCTCTGGCAGCTCGACCGTCCCAACGTCCTGCACCTGGTGGCCGGCACCGAGGCCGTCTACCGGCTGCGGCTCACCGTCGCCGCCGACGCTCCGGCCGGTCGGGTGGCGCCGGGCTTCGACGCCGTGGTCTCCGACCCCGCCCTGCCGCCGGAGCAGCGCGTCTCCCAGGCCATGAGCGGCTACTCGGACCTGGTCGTCACCTCGTCGGCCACGCCGACCGCCCCGGCGCCGACGCCCGCCGCCACGGCCGAGGTCAGGCTCGACGGGATGCCCACCACCTTCACGGCGGGCGGCGAGGCCAAGCCGTTCAAGCTGGTCCTCACCGGCAACCGCGCCAAGGACCTCCGCGTCCTGCCCGCGATCGTCTTCCAGGGGGCGACCGAACTCCCCTCGGAGAACGTGAAGTTCGAGTTCCGGACGGCCGACGGGGGATGGCTGGAGGGGACACCCGGCAGCAACTCGGAGCACCCGGGCTGGCTCTACTTCGGGCTGCGGACCGGCGACAAGAACGCCGACGTCCTCGCCCTGCCGAAGGGCGGGAGCCGCACGATCGAGGTCCGGCTGTCCTTCACCCGGGACACCCCGGCCACGGCCCAGACCCTGGCGGCCCTCGTGGGCAGCATGCCCGGTGAGGGCGAGAGCGGGTCCGAGGCCTCCAGCCCGAAGGCCGACTTCACGATCACGGCCGCGGCGGGCTCGACCCCCACGCCGCCCCCCACCTTCTCGGCCGCCCCGGTGCCGACGGCCTCCCTGCCGTCCACCGGCCCGGTCGTCCCGGTCGCGGAGGTCACCAGCGCGGCGCCGAGCCCGGCGGCGGTCGGCCCGCAGGCCGTCACCGCGGCGGCCCCGGCCCCGGAACCCCGGCTGGCCTCCACCGGCGGCACCACCGCCCAGCCGATGGCGATCACCGGCGCGGTCGCGATCGCCCTCGGCGTGGGCACCTTGGTCGTGGCACGCCGCCGCAGGCGCATCTGACCACCCCGGACGTACCGGAAGGCCCGCCCGCCCCCCGCTCTACCGTGGGGACGG
Source organism: Kitasatospora sp. NPDC086791 (assembly GCF_040685975.1). NCBI lineage: Bacteria > Bacillati > Actinomycetota > Actinomycetes > Kitasatosporales > Streptomycetaceae > Kitasatospora > Kitasatospora sp. NPDC086791. Next base: position 194,199 of record NZ_JBFBOC010000005.1, read on the forward strand.
AACGTCCTTCCGAGGACCGTACGGCGGCGCGACCGGTGAGGCGGGACATGATCGATCACGAGGTGGTGCGGGTCTTCTGCGGGCCCGACGGGCGGTACGGGAACGAACTCGGCGTCGTGCGCGACGGCGCCGCCGTGCCGGAGCGGGCGGACCGCCAGCAGGTCGCGCGCGAACTCGGCTTCAGCGAGACGGTGTTCGTCGACGATCCGGAGCGCGGGGAGATCGACATCTACACCCCGACGCTGCGCCTGCCCTTCGCCGGCCACCCGTGCGTGGGCGCCGCCTGGCTGCTCGGGGCGGACCGGCTGGTCACGGCCGCCGGTGTGGTGGGTGTGCGGCGCGCGGGCGGGCTGACCCTGATCGAGGCCCGGCCGGAGTGGGCCCCGCCGCGGACGCTGCGGCGGTACGGCTCGGCGGCCGAGGTGGAGGCGCTGGAGGTGCCGCCGCCGGGGGAGTGGGTCTACGCCTGGGCCTGGCAGGACGAGGCGGCGGGCACCGTCCGGGCCCGGGCCTTCCCCGGGCGGGGCGACGGGATCGACGAGGACGAGGCGACCGGCGCGGCCGCCCTGCTGCTGACCGCGCGGCTCGGCCGGGCGCTGACCGTCACCCAGGGCAGCGGCTCGCAACTGCTGACCGGGCCGCGCCCCGGCGGACTGATCGAGGTCGGCGGCCGGGTGGTGCCGGGGCCGGGTCAGTGGGCGGGCGGCGTCGGTTCCGCGTAGGCGCGCGGGCGGGCGGTGGGGGCGGCGGTGGCGACCCGGACGACGGCGGTCACCGACGGGACGGCCGGCACGGACACCCGGGGCTCCCGCGGCCGCTGCTCCCGCAGCAGGTGCCGGAGTCCGGGGACCAGCGCGAGGTGGGCGGCGACCACGCCGATCACGGCGAACAGGATGTGGTCCACGTTGAGGACGTGCCCCGGCGTCCAGGAGGAGAGGAACTCCAGCCCGGTCGCCAGCAGCGCGGAGACGCCGGTGGTGCGCAGGAAGGACGGCAGCCAGGGGGCCCGGATCCGGCCGCCGGCCAGCGGCAGCAGGACGCCGAGCGGGGCCAGCAGCAGGAGTTCGCCGACCACCTGCCAGACGGTGGAGGAGCGGAGCGAGGCCAGCGGCGTCAGGTTGGCGTCGTACACCCAGGCCACCGGCAACGGTCTCAGCACCAGCCAGAGCACCAGCGCCAGGTGGCAGGCCAGGCCCGCCAGTCCGGTCAGCCGGAGGGAACGGTGGACGCCCGCCGCCGGGCTGCTCTCGGTCCCCGCGCCGGAACGCTCGTTGCGTGTCCTGGTGCCATCTCGCTGCACGGGGGGAAGGACGTGAGCCGGTGGCACGGCGGTTCCACGTCGGGCGTGAACATTCCAGGACGCACCCCCGGCGCTCCCCCTCTTCGCGCGGAGCGGTCGTCCTACTTGCACGGAGCGGTCGTCGGCACCGCACTGAACACGTTGTCCGGCGGCGGGCTGCCCGGCGCCACCGGGGTGGGCGAGGGGCTCGGGCTCGCGGCGCCCTTGGCGGCGCCGCGGGCCTGGGTCACGGCCGGCGCGGGGCCGGGCGGGGTGGCCAGCGCGGTCGGTACGTGCGGGGTGGTCGGGCAGGCCGTCCGGCTGGCCGGGGCCCCGGCGTCGACCGGCACGGCGGTCGGCCGGATGCCGCAGCCGGAGGCCAGCGCGAGCAGGAGCAGCACGCCGGCGGCGCGGCGCGGGGTGGTACGGGCGGGGGCGGTCACGTGGCGTCCTTGTCCTCGGCGGCGTCGCGGGCGGGGCCGCCCTCGGCCCCTCCCCCGGACGGCGGAGACGGCGGGGCCAGCGGCAGCGTCAGGGTGAACACCGCGCCGACCTCCCCGTTGGCCGCCGTGATCGTCCCCCCGTGTATCCGGGCGTTGGCCATCGCGATCGACAGCCCCAGACCGCTGCCCTCCGAGCGGGCCCGCCCCCGGTCCGCCTTGTAGAACCGGTCGAAGACGTGCGGCAGCACGTCCTCGGGGATGCCCGGGCCGCTGTCGGAGACCTCGACCACGACCGAGTCGTCGGTCTGCCGGACCCTCACCCGCACCGGCGAGCCGCCGTGCTTGAGCGCGTTGCCGATCAGGTTGGCGAAGACGACGTCGAGCCGGCGCGGGTCGACCACGGCCAGGATGCCCCGCGGGGCGTCCAGTTCGACCGCGTCGTACCAGGCCCGCCCGTCGATGCAGGACATGATCAGGTCGGCGATGTCCACCTCGTCGGCGACCAGCTTCGCGGTGCCGGCGTCGAAGCGGGTCACCTCCATCAGGTTCTCCACCAGGTCGGACAGCCGCCGGGTCTCGCTGACCACGAGCCGGACGGCCGGCTCGATCATCGGGTCCAGCGACTCGGCCTCGTCCTCCAGGATGTCGGTGACGGCGGTCATCGCGGTCAGCGGGGTGCGCAGCTCGTGCGACATGTCGGCGACGAACCGCCGGCTCTGCGCCTCGCGCGCGCTCAGCTCCTCGACCTGCTCGTGCAGCGACTCCGCGGCCCGGTTGAACGTCCGCGCGAGGTCGGCGAGTTCGTCCGAACCCTCGACTTCGAGCCGGGTGTCCAGGTGCCCCTCGCCGAGCCGCCGGGCAGCGTCGCCGAGCCGCTTGACCGGCCGCAGCACGGTGGCCGAGGCGGCCTGGGCGAGCAGGGCCGAGCCGATCAGCGCGAGCAGGGTGGCGATGGCCAGCGACCAGCCCAGCGTGTTGAGGTCGGCCCGCTCGTTCTCCAGCGACTTGAACATGTACGCCGTCGGGCCGTTCGGCACCACCTTGGTGCCGCCGATCACGAACGGCCGGCCCTCCAGGTTCTGCCGCTGCCAGTACAGGTGGTACGGGTACGGGTTGCTCTCGGTGACTTCGCGCGGCTTGGCGACCGTGGACTGCAGCGCGGTCGGCACGTCGGCCAGCGTGTAGTGGGCCGGGTCGGAGGAGGCCGAGGGGCACTCCGGGTGCGCCGGGTCGACCACCACCACGTCGTAACTCAGGCCGGAGCTGGCGACGGTGGACGCCAGCGCGGCCAGCTCCGGGCAGCCGGCGTTCAGCGGCAGTTCGGAGACGTTGCGGCTGAGCGAGACCCGGAAGTCGTTCAGCGCGGTGTCCTGGGCGCGCTTGAGCACCGCGTCGCGGTTCAGCCAGTACGCGATGCCGGAGGCCGAGACGGCGGCGAGCAGCGCGACCGCCGCGAACACCGCGATCAGCCGCACCCGCAGGGAGCGCAGCCGGCGCCACCGGCCCGCCGGGAAGCGTCGGGCAGTCGTCTGATGGTCAGTCACAGGAGCCTGTCGTGATGCGGGAGTTCAGGAGTCGGACGGGGTGGGGCGGGTCAGGCCGGCGGGTCCAGCCGGTAGCCCACCCCGCGCACGGTGCGGATCAGCGTCGGCGCGGACGGCACGTCCTCGACCTTGGCCCGCAGCCGCTGCACGCAGGCGTCCACCAGGCGGGAGTCGCCCAGGTAGTCGTGCTCCCAGACCAGCCGCAGCAACTGCTGGCGGGAGAGCGCCTGTCCGGGGCGGCGGCTGAGCTCCAGCAGCAGCCGCAGCTCGGTCGGGGTGAGCTGGAGGTCCTGTCCGTCCTTGGTGACGGTCATCGCCGCGCGGTCGATCACCACGGTGCCGTACGCGGAGGAGTCCGAGCTCTCCCGCTCGCCGCGCCGCAGCACGGCCCGGATCCGGGCGTCCAGCACGCGCGGCTGCACCGGCTTCACCACGTAGTCGTCCGCGCCGGACTCCAGGCCCACCACCACGTCGATGTCGTCCGAGCGGGCGGTCAGCAGGATGATCGGCAGCTGGTCGGTGCGCCGGATCCGGCGGCACACCTCGAAGCCGTCGATGCCGGGCAGCATCACGTCCAGCACGATCAGGTCGGGCCGCTGCTCCTTGAAGAGCCTCAGACCGTCCTCGCCGGAGGCGGCGGTGGCCACGCGGTGGCCCTGGCGGGTGAGGGCGAGTTCGAGGCCGGTCCGGATGGCGTCGTCGTCCTCGATCAGTAGGAGGAAAGGCACGGCCCCATTTTGGCCCACCCGCAGCCCCGAATCACCCCCCGGATCGCTCACCGGCCGTACGGGAACCGGAACGACCGCCACCGGCGTCCGGTACGGAGGGAGGCCGAGTGGGACGAAAGACCCCCGCCTGTGACACCCCTGTGACAGTCGGCGGACAGCGCCATCACAACCGGCGGGCAGGATTTTCCGTGTCGCCGCAGGACAGCGGGCCGCAACGGCCGGCTGGAGGGCGGCTACCGGAACCGCTCGTACCGACCCAGGGGGCGCACGATGAACGCCACGCTTCAGACCCGGACCAACCCGGCTGTCCGCACCGCGCGTTCGTCGGCCACCACCCACCGGACCCGGTACGAGGTCAGGACCGACGAGAACTCCGGTGCCGTGACCGTACGGGGGTGCGCGCACAGCACCGGTGGTAACCCTGTCGCCCGCCGGGTGAGCGGCGGCGGCAGGACGGGGGAGCTGTACGGGGTCGGCCGGCTGGGGAGTTCGGTCGACTCCGCCACCACCCTCACGCTGCGGGGGATCCTCCCCGTCCGCGTCGAGGGCAAGGACACCCCGGCGGGGAGCCGGGGAACTGGGGGCAACGGTCTGCGGACGGTCGGTTCGGGGGAGCCGTCCGGTCGCGAGGCCGCCGGTGCGACGCTGCTGCGGCTGAACCCCGCCGCGGCCCGCACCGCCGAGGCCGGACAGGGAGGCGCGCAGGGGGAGCACTCGGCCGCCGCGGAGGACCACATCACGGAGTTCACCGCGTACGTGCGCGAGCGCCGCGCCTCCCTGTACGCCACGGCCTACCACCTCACCGGTGACCGCTACGAGGCCGAGGACCTGCTGCAGAGCGCGCTCTTCAGCACCTACCGGGCCTGGGGCCGGATCACCGACAAGGCCGCGGTCGGGGGCTACCTCCGCCGCACCATGACCAACCTGCACATCTCCGCCTGGCGGCGCCGCAAGGTCAACGAGTACCCGACCGAGGAGCTGCCGGAGACGGCCGGCGACACCGACGCGATGGGCGGCACCGAGCTGCGCACCGTGCTCTGGCAGGCGCTGGCGAAGCTGCCGGAGAACCAGCGGACCATGCTGGTGCTGCGCTACTACGAGGGCAAGACGGACCCGGAGATCGCCGACGTGCTGGGGATCAGCGTCGGCACGGTCAAGAGCAGCATCTGGCGCGCCCTGCGCCGGCTGCGCGACGACGAGCACCTGAACAAGTCGGGCGACACCGTCCGGGCGTTCGGCGAGCTGGTCGCGTAACGAGGGACTCCCGTCGGGGGACGGGAAGCGGACGGTCACGGTCCGGGGGCAGCGGCTCGGGGGAGCATGCCCGCGGGGGAGCCGAGGATCGTTCGGGAAGGCGACGGGCCCGGTGCGGGGGAGACGCACCGGGCCCGTCGTTCTGTCGTCCCGTCCACCTGTCGTCCTGTCGTCCTGCCGTCCCGCGGTCCCGGAGCCCGGGCCGGCTCAGGCCGCGGAGAGCTCCGCCGGGCGGGCCGCGGTGCGGATCCGCCGCTCGGCCTCCGGCCCGGCGCACGCGTACGAGCCGAGCGCGACCTGCCGGCCGACGATGGAACGCTCGGCCCGCATCAGCCGCAAGCCCCGGCGCACCAGCACCGGCAGCGACTTGCGGCCCTCCCGGACGTCCCGGCGCAGCCGGCGCCAGGCCGTGGTGAGCGCGCCGTTGCGCAGGCACAGGGCGTCGCCGAGCAGGCCCTCCTCGGCGCACTCCGCGCTGATCTCGGCGGCGAAGATGCCCTCCGCGATGAACGCGCCGGCGCCGCCCAGCTCCAGGGTGCGGGTGCCGACCCGGCCGTTGTCCGGGATCGAGTACACCGGGACGTCGGTCCGACCGAGGTCGTGCAGGGCGCGGATGGCGGCGACGGCCTGGTCGCGGTGCCAGGCCAGCGGGGAGTCCCAGTCGACGGCGCCGTCCGGCAGCCGCGGCAGCGTGGGGTCGTCCCCGTCCTTGTAGAAGTCGTCGAGCTGGAGCACCGGCAGGCCGCTGCGCTCGGCGAGCGAGGACTTCCCCGACCCGGAGGGCCCGGAGAGCAGGATCACCCGGGCGTGCGCGCCGGATGCGGGGTTCATGGGGGAGTCACTCACGGGACACCAGTCTGACGCATCCCGGCCCGTTGCCGAAACCGGTCGGCACACACCTTCTGCCGCGATCGCGGCCGCGGTCGGCGGCGGGGGTGACGAAAGGCGACGGGGCGGCGGCGGAAAGCCGACGGACCCGCGCCAGGGGGGGAGAGGCGCGGGTCCGTCCAATGACCGTCCGGGCCCTGGGGGGGGAGAGGGCACTGGGGACGGCCAGCTTGTGGAGTTGTCGCCCCGGAGGGCGGGTGGGTCAGATACCCATCGGGTGCCAGACCGTCTTCGTCTCCAGGAACGAGAGTAGCCGGTCCGTACCGGGCGCATGCGTCCAGTCCTGGGCGAACGGGTCCAGCTCCGGACGGACCACCCGCTTCAGGGTATCCGCGGCGGCGGCTTCCAGCGCCTGCGCCGCGCCGGGACCGTCGGCGGCGATCGCGCCGGTGAGGTCCACCGCGTTGACGTCCTGGTGCGAGGCCAGGGTGGGGGCGATGTCCGCGGTCCGGCCCGAGATGATGTTGACCACGCCGCCCGGGAGGTCCGAGGTGGCGAGCACCTCACCCAGCGTCAGCGCGGGCAGCGGGGCGTCCGCGGCGGCCGCGACCACGACCGTGTTGCCGGTGGCGATCGCCGGGGCGATCACCGAGACCAGGCCGAGCAGCGAGTGCCCGTACCCGGCCTGCGGGGCGACGATCCCGACCACGCCGGTCGGCTCCGGGGTCGACAGGTTGAAGTACGGCCCGGCGACCGGGTTGGCGCCGCCCGCGATCTGGGCGACCTTGTCGGTCCAGCCCGCGTACCAGACCCAGCGGTCGATCGCGGCGTCCACCAGCGCGGCGGCCTTCTTCGGGCCGATGCCCTCGGAGAGGGCCACCTCGGCGGCGAACTGCTCGCGCCGGCCCTGCAGCATCTCGGCCACCCGGTACAGCACCTGGCCGCGGTTGTACGCGGTGGTGCCGGCCCAGCCCTTGACGGCCGCGCGGGCGGCCACGACGGCGTCGCGGGTGTCCTTGCGGGTGCCCAGCGGGGCGTTGGCGAGCCACTCGCCCTTGGAGTCCGTCACCTCGTACACCCGCCCGCTCTCCGAGCGCGGGAACTTCCCGCCGACGTACAGCTTGTAGGTCTTGCTCACCTGGATCCGCACCGTGGCGTCAGGACGCGCGAAGGTCGAGTCAGACATCGAGGTAGGCCTCCAGACCGTGGCGGCCACCCTCGCGGCCGTAGCCCGACTCCTTGTAGCCGCCGAACGGCGAGGTCGGGTCGAACTTGTTGAAGGTGTTGGCCCAGACCACGCCGGCCTTGAGCCTGTTCGCGGTCCAGAGGATGCGCGAGCCCTTCTCCGTCCAGATGCCGGCGGAGAGGCCGAACGGGGTGTTGTTGGCCTTCGCGACCGCCTCGTCGGGGGTGCGGAAGGTCAGCACCGACAGCACCGGGCCGAAGATCTCCTCCTGGGCGATCCGGTGGGCCTGGCTGACGCCGGTGAAGAGGGTCGGCTTGAACCAGAAGCCGGTGCCCGGGAGTTCGCACTCGGGGGACCAGCGGTCGGCGCCCTCGGCCTCGCCCGCGTCGGTCAGCTCGGTGATCCGGGCCAGCTGCGCGGCCGAGTTGATCGCGCCGATGTCGGTGTTCTTGTCCAGCGGGTCGCCGACCCGCAGGGTGGACATCCGGCGCTTCAGGGCGTCCAGCAGCTCGTCCTGGATCGACTCCTGGACCAGCAGGCGCGAGCCCGCGCAGCAGACGTGGCCCTGGTTGAAGAAGATGCCGTTGACGATGCCCTCGACCGCCTGGTCGATCGGCGCGTCGTCGAAGACGATGTTGGCGGCCTTGCCGCCCAGCTCCAGCGACAGCTTCTTGCGGCTGCCGGCCAGCTGCCTGGCGATCGCCCGGCCGACCGGGGTGGAACCGGTGAAGGCGACCTTGTTGACGTCCGGGTGCGCGGTCAGCGCGGCGCCGGTGCGGCCGTCGCCGGTGACGATGTTGACGACGCCGTTCGGCAGACCGGCCTGGCGGCAGATCTCGGCGAAGCGCAGCGCGGTCAGCGGCGTGGTCTCGGCCGGCTTCAGGACGACCGTGTTGCCGGTCGCCAGCGCGGGCGCGATCTTCCAGGCCAGCATCATCAGCGGGAAGTTCCACGGGATGACCTGGCCGGCCACGCCCAGCGGGCGCGGGTTGGCGCCGAAGCCCGCGTAGTCCAGCTTGTCCGCCCAGCCCGCGTAGTAGAAGAACCACGCGGCGACGGTCGGGATGTCGAAGTCGCGGGTCTCGCGGATCGGCTTGCCGTTGTCGATCGACTCCAGCACGGCCAGCTCGCGGGCGCGCTCCTGGATGATCCGGGCGATCCGGAACAGGTACTTGGCGCGCTCGCTGCCCGGCAGCGCCGACCAGTCGGCGAAGGCCCGGCGGGCGGCGGCGACGGCGCGGTCCACGTCCTCGTCGGTGCCCTGGGCGAACTCGGCGAGCACCTGCTCGGTGGCCGGGTTGACCGTCTTCAGGGCCTCGCTGCCGGAGGAGTCGACGAACTCGCCGCCGATGAAGTGGCCGTAGGAGGTGGCGATGTCGCCCGCGGCGGCGGGGGACTCGGGGGCCGGGGCGTAGGCGAAGAGGCCTCCGGCGGGCTTGGCCGCGGGCTCCTCGATGGTCTTCTTCTTGGCCATGGTGATCAGTCCACCGTCACGTAGTCGGGGCCGGAGTAGCGGCCGGTGGCCAGCTTCTGGCGCTGCATCAGCAGGTCGTTGAGCAGGCTGGAGGCACCGAAGCGGAACCAGTGCGGGGTCAGCCAGTCGTCGCCGAGGGTCTCGTTGACCATCACCAGGTACTTCATGGCGTCCTTGGTGGTCTTGATGCCCCCGGCGGGCTTCACGCCGACCTGGACGCCGGTGGCCGCGCGGAAGTCGCGGACCGCCTCCAGCATCAGCAGGGTGACCGGCGGGGTCGCGTTGACGGCGACCTTGCCGGTGGAGGTCTTGATGAAGTCGGCGCCGGCCAGCATCGCCAGCCAGGAGACCCGGCGGACGTTGTCGTAGGTCTGCAGCTCGCCGGTCTCGAAGATCACCTTGAGGTGGGCGGAGCTGCCGTCGGGGCGCTTGCACGCCTCCTTGACGGCGACGATCTCGCGGTAGACGTCGAAGTAGCGGCCGGAGAGGAAGGCGCCGCGGTCGATCACCATGTCGATCTCGTCGGCACCCGCGGCCACCGCGTCGGCGGTGTCGGCGAGCTTGACCGGGAGGGCGGCGCGGCCGGCCGGGAAGGCGGTGGCCACCGAGGCGACCTGGATGTCGGTGCCCCGCAGGGCGTCCTTCGCGGTGGCGACCATGTCCGGGTAGACGCAGATGGCGGCGACGCGGGGGGTGGTCGGGTCGGTCGGGTCGGGGGTCCTGCCCTTGGCGCACAGCGCGCGCACCTTGCCGACCGTGTCCGCGCCCTCCAGCGTGGTCAGGTCGATCATGGAGATCGCCAGGTCGATGGCGTACGCCTTCGCCGTGGTCTTGATCGAGCGGGTGCCGAGAGCGGCGGCACGCGCCTCCAGGCCGACCTGGTCGACGCCGGGCAGGCCGTGCAGGAACCGGCGGAGCGAGGCCTCGGACGCCGCAACGTCCTGAAGGCCGCTGCCCGCAACGCCTGGGGGTACCTCCCGGCCGTCAGGCTGGGGGAGGGCATTGGCTGCAACAGTGGACATAGTCACCAGACCAGCATATCTACGCGCGTAGTGGGCCGCTAGGGTGCCTGCCATTCGTGGCCGGACCGAGACCTCGGGGCGAAGGGCATGGGGCAGAATCGACGGCATGACCGATTCCGACGGCAAGCCCCACCGGGGCCCGGCCGCCCCCGCCGGGGAACCCGAGTACGCGGACCGCGTGTACCGCTCCGTCCCCGGCGTGATCTCCGGCGTGTTCCTGCTCGCCGTCGCCGCCTGGCTGATCGGCGACGCGGCGGTGACCGGCACCGGCAAGACCCCGTACGTGGCGCTCGCCGCGCTGCCGGTGTTCGCCTTCCCGGTGATCGCCTACACGCTGCGCCCGGTGGTGCGGGCCTCCGGCGGCGGGCTGGTGGTGCGCAATCCGTGGCGGACCATCACCGCGCCGTGGGCCTCGGTGGACGCGCTGCGCGCGGGGTACTCGGTCGAACTGCTCGCGGGCGGCAGGACGTACCAGGTCTGGGCGGTGCCGGTGTCGCTGCGGCAGCGCAAGCGGGCCACCCGCGCCCAGAGCCGCAGCAACGCCGAACACGCCTCCCGCACCGGGCTGGGGCTGGGCCTCGCGGCCCGGACCAACCCGGTCGTCCAGGGCTCCTCGGACCCCACCCGCGCCTGGTCCGACCAGGTGACCGGCGTGCTGCAGGAGATGGCCGAGCGCAACGCCGCCCGCCCCGAGGCGGCCGGGCCGGTCGTGGTCCGCTGGTGCTGGTGGGCGATCGTCCCCAGCCTGCTCGGTCTGATCGCCCTGATCACCGTCATCGCGGTCTGACGGCGGCACCCGCCCCCCCCACGACGCCCGCACGCCGACGGGCCCGCCGGAAGCGTCCGGCGGGCCCGTCCGTGCGTGCCGGTCAGATGCCGGCGGCCGCGGCGAGGTCCCGCTTGACGGCGTCCAGCAGGGCGGCGGCGCGGTCGCGGGTGGCGGCGAGGTCGGCCGCGGTGGCGACCGGGAGGACGACCTCCAGGTAGCACTTGAGCTTGGGCTCGGTGCCGGAGGGGCGGACCACGATCCGGGCCGAGCGGACGCCCTCGCCGGCCAGGTAGTAGCGCAGGCCGTCGGTGGGCGGCAGCTCGGCGGAGCCGGCCGCGAGGTCGTCGGCGCGGGTCACGCTCAGGCCGGCCAGCACGGTCGGGGGCTGCTCGCGCAGCCGGCGCATGGCGTCGGCGATCAGTGCGAGGTCCTGCACCCGGACGGAGAGCTGGTCGGTGGCGTGCAGACCGTGCTCCAGCGCCAGGTCGTCCAGCAGGTCGGACAGGGTGCGGCCGGACTTCTTGAGGGTGGCGGCGAGCTCGGCGACCAGCAGGGCGGCGGTGATGCCGTCCTTGTCGCGGACGCCCTCCGGGTCGACGCAGTAGCCGAGCGCCTCCTCGTAGCCGTAGCGCAGGCCCTCGGCGCGGGAGATCCACTTGAAGCCGGTCAGCGTCTCGGCGTAGCCCAGGCCCGCCGCCTCGGCGATCCGGCCGAGCAGGGTGGCGGAGACGATGGTGGTGGCGAAGGTGCCCTCGGCCTTCTTGGCGACCAGCGCCGAGCCGAGCAGCGCGCCGACCTCGTCGCCGCGCAGCATCCGCCAGTGGGCGGTGCCGTTGCCGCTGCCGGCCGCGTTGCCGCTGGTGGGGACGGCCACCGCGCAGCGGTCGGCGTCCGGGTCGTTGGCGATCACGATGTCGGGGCCGACCGAGGCGGCGGTGGCGAAGGCGAGGTCCATCGCCCCCGGCTCCTCCGGGTTGGGGAAGGCCACGGTCGGGAAGTCCGGGTCGGGCTCGGCCTGCTCGGCGACGACGGTGGGCGCGGGGAAGCCGGCCCGGCGGAAGGCGGCGACCAGGGTGTCGCGGCCGACGCCGTGCATCGGGGTGTAGACGACGTCGAGCTCGCGCGGGCTGTGCGGGTCCACGATGGACACGGCGCGGGCCAGGTAGGCGTCGATGACGTCCTCGCCGAGCACCTCCCAGCCGTCCTCGGCCCGCGGGACCTCGTTCAGCGAGCCGATCGCGTCGATCCCGGCGGCGATGCCGGCGTCGGCCGGCGGGACGATCTGCGAGCCGTCGCCCAGGTAGACCTTGTAGCCGTTGTCCTGCGGCGGGTTGTGGCTGGCGGTGACGGTGACGCCGGCGGCCGCGCCCAGGTGGCGGACGGCGAAGGCGAGCACCGGGGTCGGCAGCGGGCGCGGCAGCAGCGCGGCGCGCAGGCCGGCGCCGACCACCACGGCGGCGGTGTCGCGGGCGAAGTCGTACGACTTGTGGCGGGCGTCGTAGCCGATCACGACCAGGTCGCCGAGACCCTGCTCCTTGACGTACGCGACCAGGCCGGCGGCGGCCCGGATCACCACCGAGCGGTTCATCCGCATCGGGCCGGCGCCGATCTCGCCGCGCAGGCCGGCGGTGCCGAACTGGAGGCGGTCGGCGAAGCGCTCGGCGAGCTCGGACCAGGCGAGCTTGCTGTCCGACTCGGCCTCGGGGCCCTCGGCCAGGGCCAGCAGGGCGCTGAGCTCCTCGCGGGTCTGCGGGTCGGGGTCCTCGGCCAGCCAGGCCCGGGCCCGGGCGAGGAGGTCGGTGGTGGGTGCCTGCGTCATCCCAACTCCTTGCGTGGATGCCCCCGGACACGGGCCGGGGCGTCTGAACGGGTGAAACTCTCTGGGTCGCCCCGGCGACGGTGCGGACTCGCCGGGGCCTGCCGCCGGGTCGGTGGAGCTGGTGCGCCGCGGGTGCCCGCCCGCCCGGGCGGGCACCCGCGGCGTCGGGCGCGGTCGGGTCAAGGCTGCCAGCTCCGCCGTTCGGCGACGGGCGGCACGCGGACGGGGCCCGCGGGCGGGTGTGATCCGTGGATCACCGTCGTCCGCGGGCCCCGTCGCTCGTGCCCGGTGGGCGTCAGATCCGCTCCAGGACCTTCGCCAGCAGCTCGCCCATGCGCTCGGCGGAGGCCTTGCCGGCCTCCAGCACCTCTTCGTGGTTGAGCGGCTCGCCGGTCATGCCGGCGGCCAGGTTGGTGACCAGGGAGATGCCGAGCACCTCGGAACCGGCCTCGCGGGCGGCGATGGCCTCCAGGGTGGTGGACATGCCGACCAGCTCGCCGCCGATCACCCGGGCCATGTTGACCTCGGCCGGGGTCTCGTAGTGCGGGCCGCGGAACTGCACGTAGACGGCCTCGTCCAGGGACGGGTCGACCTCGCGGCAGAGCGCGCGCAGGCGCTTGGAGTACAGGTCGGTGAGGTCGACGAAGTTGGCGCCGACGATCGGCGAGTCCGCCGTCAGGTTGATGTGGTCGCTGATCAGGACCGGCTGGCCGGGGGTCCAGCCCTGGCGCAGGCCGCCGCAGCCGTTGGTCAGCACGATGATGCCGCAGCCGGCCGCGGCGGCGGTGCGCACGCCGTGGACGACGGTGGCCACGCCGTGGCCCTCGTAGTAGTGGTTGCGGCCGAGGAAGATGAGGGCGCGCTTGTCGCCGATCTTCACCGAGCGGATCTTGCCGGCGTGACCGGCGACGGCGGGGGCGGGGAAACCGGGCAGGTCGGTGACCGGGAACTCGGCCACGGTCTCGCCCAGGGCGTCGGCGGCCGGCACCCAGCCGGAGCCCATCACCAGGGCGACGTCGTGCCGCTCGGCACCGGTCAGCTCGCGCAGGCGCTCGGCGGCGGCCTGGGCGGCGGCGTAGGGGTCGGTGGAGACGACCGACTGAGGAGAAGCGTTCACGGGTCCGAGGATAGACGGGAATCGGCTACGCGCGTAGAAAATCCGGCGCGGCATGCCGGATCGTTACCCGGTTGACCGGAAAACACAGGTCGGTGGCGCTGTCCGGACGACCCGCCTTGTCGCTTCCCACACATCCGGCTTTCCACACACCAGGCTTTCCATACCTCCGGCTTTCCATATTTTCCGTGGACGCGCGGACACCGTGGGCGCGTGGAGCACGGACGGTTCAGAGCCGCTTCGCACTGCGCAGCCCCTTCGCGTACATGCCGTTGTCGTCGAGCCGGGCCGTGCCGCCCTTGTCGCCGAAGGTCGGGCCGTCCGCCTCCTCCCGGCTGGAGATGTAGCGGGGGTGGCCGTCGGTGTCCAGGCCCAGGTAGATGCCGGTGTGGTCGAGCCGGGCGCCGGTGCGGGCGTCGATCTCGAAGAACACCAGGTCGCCGGGTTGCAGCGGGTCGATCGAGGCCGGGCGCAGGGTGGTGTCCGAGCCGGCGGCGGTGGTCAGCGGGATCACCGGGACGCCGGGGCCGACCCGGGCCAGGCCGTTGGCGGTGCGGGGCAGTCCGGGGCCGGCCGCGTCCTTGGAGAGCAGCGGGTAGCCGGAGCGGTAGCCGTAGACCATCCGGACGAACCCCGAGCAGTCGAAGGAGCCGTAGCGGGCCTTGTCGGGCTGCCGGGTCACCTTGTCGGCGAACGTGTACGGAACGCCGAGGTAGTCGAAGAAGTCGGTCTGTTCCAGCCGCAGGTCGTTGCCGACCGAACCGTTCGGATTGAGCGGCCCGAAGGAGGCGTCGCCCTTGTAGCGCACGCCCTTGGCGTCCTTCTCGGCGGGCGCGCCGGCCACGTACTGGGTGGCCGCCGCGAGGACGTCGTCGGCGGTGGAGCCGAGCGACTGCTGGAACCAGGTGCGGAACCAGGCCTCCTGCTCGGCGCCCGCCTTCCAGGGCTGCGGCAGCAGCCGGACCCAGCTGTCGGTCACCACCGTGGCGGTGGTGGTGCCCGGCTCGGCGAAGGTGCGGCTGGGGCCGGCCAGGACGGCGGTGCGGGCGCTGTCGGTCAGGGTGGCGACCACGCCGCCGCGGCCGTCCCGGACCACCGTGCGGTCCGGCCCGGGCAGCCGCTCGTAGCGGTACTGCGCGGGCGTGGCCGTGCCGGTGGGCGCGCCGGCGGCGGGGCCCGGCGCGGCGGCGGTGATCAGCGGCGCGTTGCTGCCCGCGGCCGGCTGCCGGTCGCGGTCCCGGAGCTGGACGGTGAGGTAGCCGCTGGCGGCCAGCAGGGTCACGGCGAGGCCGCCGCTGAGCAGGGACTTGCGGGTCACTGGCATGGGGTTCCCGTCGGGATCAGGTGCCGGGCAGGGCGCCGAGCAGGACGCCGGCGGTGAGGACGACGTAGTTGGCGAGCGTCACCGTGCTGGTGGCCATCAGGGTGGCCGCCCGGGGCTGGCGGACCAGCTGGTAGGCGATCAGACCGGGGACGATGAAGCCGAGGGTCTGGTTGGCGTACAGGGTGGGCAGCTCGCGCTGCAGCACCAGCATCACGGTGGCCTGCAGCAGCACGCCGATCAGCACCACGGCGGCGAACAGCCGCTTGCCGTAGAGGATCACCAGCTTCTGGACCACCCGGATGGCGAGGAAGGTCAGCACCGTCACGCCGATCACGATGGCCACCCGCTGGAGGGACTCGACCAGGGTGAGGGCCAGCCAGCCGGGGGTGATCATGCCGCCGGGGGAGAGGTTGGTGGTCAGGTAGCAGACCAGGGAGAAGACCAGGCCGAGCGCGATGCCGATGGCGGCGATCTCGGGGGTGAGCTCGGTGGGGATCACTGCTGGTCTCCGTAGGGCGTGGTGGTGCGGTGGTGGGGTTCGTACCAGGAGTCGGGGACCGGCTCGGGGCGGTGGACCGGCTCGGCGTAGGGGGTCTGCCCGGGGTGCGGGGCCCGGCTGCCGTACGGGGCCTGGCGGTCGTACGGGGCCTGGCCGTCGTACGGGGCCGGCGCGGCCCACGGGTCGGTCCAGGGCTCGTCCCACGGCGCGGCCCCGGTGTGCCGCGGCGGCTCGGGGTGGTACGCGGGCTCGGGGTAGTCCGGCTCCGGGTAGAGCGGTTCGGGCTCGTGGTACGCGTACTCCGGTGCCTCCGGCGCGTCGGGGGACTCGTCGGGTTCGAGCCGGGCCAGCTCCTCCAGGAACAGCTCGCCCTGGCCGTGGATGTTGCCGACGGCCACCAGCGAGGAGTCCGGCCCGAGTTCGGCCAGCAGCTCGGCGGTGAGCTGCTCCGGGTCGCGCTTGTCGCCGCCGAGGTCGACCACCCGGCCCGACCAGCCGGCCGGGATGCCGTCGCGGGCGCTCTTGGTCGGGTGGCCGATCAGGAAGACCGTGTCCGGGTCGAGGTCCGGGACGATCTGGCCCATCTGGCCGTTGCGCTCGACCCGGTCCGGGCGGCAGTTGATCACCACGTTGAGCGGGCGGTGGATCGCGCCCAGGTCCTCCAGCTGGCGGACGTTCATCAGCGTGGACTCGGGGTCGTTGGCGGCGAAGACGTTGGCGAAGCGCAGCCGCTTGCCGTCCGCGGTGCGGTAGCGGTCGACCGACAGCACGCCCGGGTCCGGCGGGGCCGCCCACATGCCCTGCAGCGCGGTCTGCCGCTCCACGCCGAGGAGTTCGGCGACGGCGAGGGCGATCGCGACGTTCTCCTTGAAGGTGAACCAGCTGAATCCGCGCAGCTCCTCGTCGGTGACCGTCTCCGGGTCCACCACGATCAGCCGGCAGTCCCGCTTGGCCGCCTCCTCGCGCAGGATGTGCGCGCGCTCCTGCTCGGCGGTGACGCACACCCCGCCGACCGGCATCGAGCGCGACAGCGAGCGGGCGACGTCGTCCAGGGTCGGGCCCATCTCGGCCAGGTGGTCCTCACGGACGTTGCAGAGCACGCCGATCGTGGAGCGGATCAGCTTGGTCTGGTTGACCTCCTGGAGCGCCGGCATGACGGCCATGCACTCGATCACCAGGGCGTCCGGCCGGTAGGTGGCGGCGCGGCGGACGATGCCGATCTGCTCCACCACGTTGGCGATGCCGAACTTGCGGTAGACCGGCTCCTCGGTGGCGTCCGGGTGGATGAACCGGGCCGCGGTGCCGGTGGTCTTGGCGACCGTCACCAGCCCGCCGCCGCGCAGCGCGCCCGCGCACAGCCGGGTGATCGAGCTCTTGCCGCGGATGCCGTTGACCAGGACCCGGGTCGGGATCTGCTCCAACGCGGTGAAGTGCCGGCGCTGTTCGACGATGCCGGCCACCAGCAGCACGGCGCAGCACACCAGCAGCACGACGTAGAGGAAGAGCACGGGAGATCCTTCGGGCGGGGCTCAGCGGGCGGTTGCGGGAGTGCGGCGGACGGCGCGCTCGGCGAGTTCGGCGCGCACCAGCTCCTGGCGGACCAGCTCCAGGCTGCGGGCGACGGCGCCGACCTCGTCGTGGTGGACGGGGTAGAGCACGGTGCGGCGGTCCCCGGCGGCCAGCGCCTCGGCGCTCGCGGCCAGGCGGCGCAGCGGCAGGCCGACGGCGATGTACAGCCAGCCGAGGCAGAGCGAGGCGGCGGCCAGGCCGAGCATGCCGGCCAGGATCGCGCGCCGGTCGGCCCGGTTCTGGTCGAGGTGCAGCCAGGCCACCGGGTGGGCGGTGACCACGGACCAGCCGAGCTTGGCGACGCTGCCGTTGCCGCCGAGCGGGGCGGCGGCGAGCAGGGCCGGGTCGCCGCCGTCGCGGAGCACGTCGGCGGTGGCGGACTTCTTGGCGTCGGCGAGGACCGTCCGGGCCCGGCCGTCCGGCAGGTCGCCGAAGGAGCTGTAGCCCTCGTTGGCGGCGAGCACCCGCTGGCGGTCGTCGACCAGCCAGACCCGGCCGAGGCCGGGGCGGGTCAGCAGGCCGCCGAGGAAGTCGGTCTTGAACTCGCCGACCAGGACCGGGCCCCTGGGCTCGGCGGCGCCCTCCGTCTCGGCGTCGGCCGGGACGGCGGTGAGGGCCGCGCGGGCGGCGATCCGGGGCTCCTTGCCGGAGCTGTTGAGCAGCAGCACGCCGCTCGGGCCGAGGGCCTCCGGGCCGGTGCGGTGCGGGGTCTCGCCGGCGTGGGCGAGGAGTCCGCCGTCGGCGCCGAGGACGTACAGCGAGCGGTAGCGGTCGTGCTCGGCGAGGGTGTCGCGCAGCAGGGTCTCGGCCTTGCCGACGGAGGCCTCGGAGAGCGCGGGGGCGATCGACCGCAGGTCCGCGTAGCCCTCGTTGAGCGCCTGGCGGATCCGGTCGGCGGCGGTGTCGGTGCGGTCGCGCTGGCCGGCCACGACCTGGGTGGGCACCCGTACGGTCGGGTCGTTGCCGCCGAGGAACAGCAGCGGTCCGGACCAGCCGAGCACCAGGACGGCGCAGAGCGCGAGCGGCAGCGCGGTGCCGGGGCGGCGCCCGCGGGCGGGGGCGGCGGCCGGCGGGCGGGCCGGGTCGAGCAGCTGGTGGCGCAACTCCTCCAGGGCGCGGGCGATCCGGCCCGCCTCGCCCCGCTCGGGGCCGCGCACGGGCTGCTCCAGCCGGTCGCCGCGGGTGAGCCGGCGGGACTCCAGGAACAGCCCCAGCAGCGGGCGCTGGAGGCTGCGGATCAGGTACCAGGCGAGCAGCAGGGCCAGGACCAGCAGGGCGCCGGCGGCGGCCAGGCCGAGCATGGGGTGACGCAGGTTGCCGGGCTTGCCGTCGACGGTGCTGGTGGAGACCACGGTCAGGCCGAGCGGGGCGGCCGGGTCGTGCCCGCCGGGGGCGGCGACGGCGGCCCAGCCGGCGACCCGGCGCTCGCCCTTGGCGTCGGCGTTGCCGGCCAGGCTGCCGGAGGCCGTCTCGCCGGGGGCCGGGTCCTGCCGGGCGGAGCGCTCGCGGGCGGCGGCCACCACCTTGCGGTCGCCCTCGGCGGTGAGCGCGGCGCCGGTGGTGTCGAGGACGGCGCCGGTCGCGTCGAGGACCTGGATGGTCTGTTCCTTGCGGGTGGCGATGCCGGGCAGCCGCAGGTTGTCGGAGGCGACCAGCAGGGCGCGGCCGTCGGCCTTGGTGGCGACCAGCGCGAAGGTGAGCAGCCGGGTGCCGGCGGCGGAGGGCACCAGGACGGGCGCGGGCGCGGTGTCGGTGACCTTGGCGAGGTCCAGGCCGGCCAGCGGGACGGTCTCGCCGCGGGCGGCCAGCAGCCGGCCGGTGTCGGGGCGGACCACCACCGTGCCGCGCCACTTGTGGTACGCCTGGCCGAGCGCGGTCAGCACGGCGGCGGGCTCGGCGGGCGCGTTGTCGTAGCGGGCGGCGGCCCGGCGCAGGTCGGTGGCGCTCTCGTGCAGTCCGGCGCGCAGCGAGGCGGCGGTGTCCTCGGCGGTGTACTGGTGGGACTCGCGGACGGCCTGCGGGGTGTCGTCGACGCGCAGTCCGCCGACGGCCAGGGCGGTGATCGCGGCGACCGCGAGCAGCAGGACCAGCAGCAGCACGATGGGCGGGCGGATGCCTCCGAGCAGCGGCATGTCGGCCCGGCGGCGGGAGCGGTGCTGCCGCGGCGGGGTGGGTGCCGTGCTCACGAGGGGCCTCGTTCTCCTCCGGGCTCGCCGTGCCGGCTCCGGGGGTCGGCAACCGGCCTTCCCGGTCAAGCGATGATCAAGACTTGGTCAAGCCGAAACAGCGTACGAAGCGGTCTCGCGAAAGTTGTCACGAATCGGTTGCGATCGAGTGCCGCTTGGGTGTCGATTCCCGCCGGTCCGGCGTGGATCATGGTCGCGGTGATCGGCAGGGTAGGTTCGACCGCCATGGAGACTCGGGGTTCGCGACGTCCGCTGCTGCTGCCGGTGGCGGCGCTACTGGTGCTGGCGGCGCTCGCCGGGGTGCTGACCCTGGCCGCGCGCGGCCAGGGTCAGCACCCGCGGGCGGCCCGGTCGGCGCCCTCCGGACCGGCCCCGGTGGACCTGGCGGCCCGGGTGGACGACTTCACCGCCGACTTCGCGGCCGACGGCCCGTACACCGAGCCGGACGCCGCGCAGCGCCGGGCGGTGGCCGACGGCGTGCTCGGCGCGCTGGACGGGCAGTCCGAGCAGGCCGGCCAGGCGCTGGCCCGGGTCGGCTACCGGCTGACCGAGTTCACCGAGGCCGCGACCGGCCGCCGGGTCGCCGAGATCGCCGACGGCACCGCCGCCGGGAGCCGCGGCTGGGGCCGGGTCTACCTGGACCTCTCGGCCCGGCTGAACTGGTCCGTGCAGGTGCCCCACCCGGTGTCGGACGCCCGCACCGAGGCGCTCGGCGTGGAGCTGTTCCGGGCCGCGCCGGGCGGCGTGCTGGTGCTCGCCGGGGCGCACCGCCGGGCCGGGTCGGACGGCTCCTCCGACGTCGCGCACCGCACCGACACCGTCTTCGCGGCCGTGGTCGAGGCGCTCACCGGGCGCGGGCTGCCCGGCATCCAGGTGCACGGCTTCGACGAGGGCAGCCTGCCCGGGCAGGACGCGGTGGTCTCCAGCGGCGCCGGGCAGGCCGGCCCGGCCGCCGAACTCACCGCCGCCTCGCTGGGGCGGGCCGGGTACGCGGTCTGCCGGGCCTGGCGGGAGAAGTGCGGGCAGCTGGGGGGCACCACGAACGTCGAGGGCCGGTTCGCGGCCGGCGTCGGGGTGCCGTGGCTGCACGTCGAGCTGGGCAACGGGCTGCGCACCGAGCCGGCCCGGCGCACGGTCGTGGCCGGGGTGCTGGCGGACACGGCGCGCAGCTGGGGGAACCGGCCCTAGCCGCCGCCTCCCCCGCCGCGGCGGGCCCCCGGCCGGTCGGTCAGCAGGGGCGGCGGCGCAGGTCCATGACGTAGTCGTGCGGTGCGCCGGCGCTCTCCGCGGCGTCGGCGATCAGGCCGAGGTAGCGGGCCGCGGGCAGGCCGCCCTCGTAGTCGTTGAGCACGTAGGTCCAGACCGGGATGGAGCCGTCCAGGGTCTGCGCGCGCAGCTTGATCTTGCGGTATATGCCGAGCTGGACGCCCTCCCAGCGGTCCAGGCCCTCCTCGTCCACCGGCGAGACGTCGTACAGCGAGACGAAGACCTGGTCCTTCTCGTCCTCGACGACGGTGGCCAGCGAGCCCTCCCAGCCGAGCTGCTCGCCGCCGAAGGTGAGCCGCCAGCCGTCCAGCCACCCCGTGCCGCGCAGCGGGGAGTGCGGGGCTCGGCGGGTCATCTGCCGGGCATCGAGGTTGGTGGCATACGCGGCGTAAAGGGGCATGGGGGCCAGCGTAGCCCGGGCGGCGCGCGGACCGGGGCGACCGGGCGATCGAACCGAGCCCGGACCCCGGCGTGGCGGCGCTCCCGGCGTGCGGGACAATGGTGAGCGTGACTCGGATCGTGATCATCGGTGGCGGACCCGGCGGCTACGAGGCGGCCCTGGTCGCCGCACAGCTCGGCGCGGAGGTGACCGTCGTCGACCGCGACGGTCTGGGCGGATCGGCGGTGCTCACGGACTGCGTTCCGTCGAAGACGCTGATCGCGACCGCGGAGGTGATGACCACCTTCGACAGCTCGTACGAGGAGCTCGGCATCCTGGTCGCGGACGACACCCCGCCGCTGGAGCAGGCCGCCCGGGTCATCGGCGTGGACCTGGGCAAGGTCAACCGCCGGGTGAAGCGACTGGCGATCGCGCAGTCCCACGACATCACCCAGTCGGTGACCCGCGCCGGCGTCACCGTGCTGCGCGGCCGCGGCCGGCTCGGCGGCGGCGGGCAGGCCGTGGACGGCTCCCGCGAGGTCCTGGTGGACGCGCCCGACGGCACCGTGCACGCGCTGCGCGCCGACGCGGTGCTGATCGCCACCGGCGCCCACCCGCGCGAGCTGCCGGACGCCCAGCCGGACGGCGAGCGGATCCTGACCTGGACCCAGGTGTACGACCTGGAGGAGCTGCCCCGCGAGCTGATCGTGGTCGGCTCCGGTGTGACCGGCGCCGAGTTCGCCGGCGCGTACCAGGCGCTCGGCTCCAAGGTCACCCTGGTCTCCAGCCGCGACCGGGTGCTGCCGGGCGAGGACCCGGACGCCGCCGAGGTGCTGGAGGACGTCTTCCGGCGCCGCGGCATGAACGTGATGGGCCGCTCGCGCGCCGAGAGCGTCAAGCGGATCGGCGACCGGGTCGAGGTGACCCTGGCCGACGGGAAGGTGATCGAGGGCACGCACTGCCTGATGGCCGTCGGCTCGATCCCCAACACCTCCGAGATGGGCCTGGAGGACGCCGGGATCAAGCTCAACGACTGGGGCCAGATCCAGGTCGACCGGGTCTCCCGCACCACCGCCCCCGGCGTGTACGCGGCCGGCGACTGCACCGGCGTCTTCATGCTCGCCTCGGTGGCGGCCATGCAGGGCCGGATCGCGATGTACCACGCGCTCGGCGACGCGGTGCAGCCGCTGAACCTCAAGACCGTGGCCTCCAACGTCTTCACCGACCCGGAGATCGCCACCGTCGGCTACACGGCGGCCGACGTGGAGTGCGGCAAGATGGACGCCGTCGTGGTCAAGCTCCCGCTGCGCGGCAACCCGCGGGCGAAGATGCAGGGCATCCGCG
The DNA here is from genome assembly GCF_040685975.1 of Kitasatospora sp. NPDC086791. Classification (NCBI taxonomy): domain Bacteria; kingdom Bacillati; phylum Actinomycetota; class Actinomycetes; order Kitasatosporales; family Streptomycetaceae; genus Kitasatospora; species Kitasatospora sp. NPDC086791. The sequence continues at coordinate 216,226 of NZ_JBFBOC010000005.1, forward strand.
ACGGCTTCGTGAAGCTGTTCTGCCGCCCGGGCACCGGCATCGTGGTCGGCGGCGTGGTCGTCGCCCCGCGCGCCAGCGAGCTGATCCACCCGATCTCGCTCGCGGTGGACGCCAATCTGACGGTCGAACAGGTGGCCAGCGCCTTCACCGTCTACCCGTCCGTCTCCGGCTCGACCGCCGAGGCCGCCCGGCAGCTGCACATCCGCAAGCGCGCCGACGGCGAATCCTGAGCGTCCGGCGCCCAGTTGGGGGCGGCTGCCGATCGGCGGCCGCCCCTCGCGCGTGATCGCCCGTCACCCGGACGGCGGGCGCAGGCCCGGGCTATTGACGGCGCGTATTGTACGGTCACGCGCCGCTCGTGCGTGAGCAATTCCCGCTACTAGCTGCAAACGCCTGAAAGCAGACGGTCACGCAGGTTACCGTCGGTTCTGTGTTTGCTGCAGAACGTCGCCAGTTGATCCTCGAAATGGTGCGCGCCAACGGAGCGGTCTCGCTCCGGGAGTTGGCCCGCGTCGTCCAGACCTCCGAAGTGACCGTGCGCCGTGACGTGCGGGCGCTGGAGGCAGAAGGGCTCCTCGACCGCCGGCACGGCGGTGCGGTGCTCCCCGGCGGCTTCAGCCGCGAACCCGGTTACCCCCAGAAGACCCACCTGTCCGCGGCGGAGAAGAGCGCCATCGCGGACCTCGCCGCCGGCCTGGTCGAGGAGGGCGACGCGGTGGTGGTGGGAGCCGGCACCACCACCCAGGAGCTGGCCCGCCGACTGGCCCGGGTGCCAGGACTGACGGTGGTCACCAACTCCCTGCTGGTCGCCCAGGCGCTGGCGCACGCCAACCGGGTCGAGGTGGTGATGACCGGCGGCACCCTGCGCGGCTCCAACTACGCGCTGGTGGGCAGTGGCGCGGAGCAGTCGCTGCAGGGGCTGCGGGTCACCAAGGCCTTCATCTCCGGCAGCGGGCTGACCGCCGACCGCGGGCTGTCGACCGCGAACATGCTGTCCGCGAGCGTGGACCGGGCCATGGTGCTGGCGGCCGCCGAGGTCATCGTCCTCGCCGACCACACCAAGCTCGGCGCGGCCGGCATGTTCCAGACCGTCGCCACCGAGACGATCACCCGGCTGGTCACCGACGAGCAGGCCACCGCGGACGACAGCACCGCCCGCGAGCTGGACGCGCTGGCCGACTGCGGGGTGCAGATCGACCTGGCGCCGATCGGGGCTGCCCCGAGCGGCGACGCCCCGGTGCACGGCACCGGCAGCGGCCCCGTGCACCAGACCCAGCCCGGCCCGATGGCCCGGCGCGCCGGGCCGCCTCCCGGCGGCGCCCCGCTGCCCGGCCAGCGCCGCCCGGGCGCCCACGGCGGCCCGGGTGGGCCGGTCGGCGCCGGCGGGATGCCGGCCCGGCTGGCCGAGCTGGGCCTGCCGCGCGGGCGCTGAGCGGCCCGGCCGCGACCGCGGGCGAGAACGGGACCGGTCCGTACCCCCCGGAGGGCGTACGGACCGGTCGGTGCCCGACGGGGCGGGTCAGTCCTTGATCTCGCAGAGCGCGGCGCCGCTGCTGACGCTGGCACCCACCTCGGCCTTGAGGCCGACGACGGTGCCCGCCTTGTGGGCGTTCAGCGGCTGCTCCATCTTCATCGCCTCCAGGACCACGATCAGCTCGCCCTCGGCGACGACCTGGCCCTCCTCGACGGCGACCTTGACGATGGTGCCCTGCATCGGCGAGGCCAGCGTGTCGCCGCTGACGGCCGAGCCGGCCTTCTTGGCGCCCACCCGGCGCTTGGCCTTGGCGGCGCCGGTCGCACCGGCCGCCGGGGCCGCCGCGACGCCCAGCGAGGACGGCAGCGAGACCTCGATCCGCTTGCCGCCGACCTCGACCACGACGGTCTCCCGGCCCTCGGCCTCCTCGCCCTCGCCGGCGGCACCGGCGAACGGCGGGATGGTGTTGTCGAACTCGGTCTCGATCCAGCGGGTGTAGATCGTGAACGGCTCGTCGCTGCCGTGCACCTCGGGCGCGAACGCCGGGTCGGTGACGACCGCCTGGTGGAACGGGATGGCGGTGGCCATGCCCTCCACCTTGAACTCGCTCAGCGCGCGGCGGGCCCGCTCCAGGGCCTGCTTGCGGTCGCGGCCGGTGACGACCAGTTTGGCCAGCAGCGAGTCCCAGGCCGGGCCGATGACCGAGCCGGTCTCCACGCCGGAGTCCAGGCGCACGCCCGGGCCGGACGGCGGGGCGAACAGCGTCACGGTGCCGGGCGCGGGCAGGAAGCCCCGGCCCGGGTCCTCGCCGTTGATCCGGAACTCGAAGGAGTGGCCGCGGACCTCGGGGTCGTCGTAGCCGAGCTCCTCGCCGTCGGCGATCCGGAACATCTCGCGGACCAGGTCGAGGCCGGTGACCTCCTCGGTGACCGGGTGTTCCACCTGCAGACGGGTGTTGACCTCCAGGAAGGAGATCGTGCCGTCCAGCGCGACCAGGAACTCGCAGGTCCCGGCGCCCTGGTAGCCGGCCTCCTTCAGGATGGCCTTGGACGCCCGGTACAGCTCGGCGTTCTGCTCGGGGGTCAGGAACGGCGCGGGCGCCTCCTCGACCAGCTTCTGGTGCCGGCGCTGCAGCGAGCAGTCACGGGTCGAGACGACCACCACGTTGCCGTGCTTGTCGGCGAGGCACTGGGTCTCGACGTGCCGCGGGTTGTCCAGGTAGCGCTCGACGAAGCACTCGCCGCGACCGAAGGCGGCGACCGCCTCGCGCACCGCGGACTCGTACAGCTCCGGGATCTCCTCCAGGGTGCGGGCGACCTTGAGGCCGCGGCCGCCGCCGCCGAAGGCCGCCTTGATGGCGACCGGCAGGCCGTGTTCCCGGGCGAACGTGACGACCTCGTCGGCACCCGAGACCGGGTCCGGCGTGCCGGCGACCAGCGGGGCACCGGCGCGCTGCGCCACGTGCCGGGCGGTCACCTTGTCGCCGAGGTCGCGGATGGCCTGCGGCGGCGGGCCGATCCAGATCAGACCCGCGTCGAGGACGGCCTGGGCGAAGTCGGCGTTCTCCGACAGGAACCCGTAGCCGGGGTGGACGGCGTCCGCGCCCGAGTCGGCGGCCGCCTTGAGGACCTTGGCGATGTCCAGGTAGCTGGTAGCGGGGGTGTCACCGCCCAGCGCGTAAGCCTCGTCGGCCGCGCGGACGTGCAGCGCATCCCGGTCCGGCTCGGCGTAGACGGCGACGCTGGCGATACCGGCGTCCGAGCAGGCCCTGGCGACGCGGACGGCGATTTCCCCGCGGTTGGCGATGAGCACCTTGCGCACTGTGGCTCCCTTCTTGAACCTCGTTGAGTTTATGGATTCCTGGGCAGTACCGGCGAGTAGCCCCGGGTTGTGAACTATCCCACACGCTCGGTGATGGCATTCCCGGCCCGTGTACCGGCCGGTACACGGACTCCGCAGGTGGCGCCGGGTGGGGCCGGGGCGCCGGGAGCCACGGCGGGTGACGGTGCGGCGGTGCGGCGGGACGGTGGCATGGGCCACACTCTCGCGCGGACGGCTCACGCGACGCTGGAGCGCTCGGGTGGCCGCCGCAGCGCCTCGGCGGTGACGTCGGCCACCAGCTCCACCATGTCCGGCCCGTACGCCTCCGGTTTGACCACCCGCAGGACCAGCGCGAAGGTCCCGTTGCGGCCGTGCGCCCGGGCGAGTTCGCGGTGGTGCGACACCAGGTAGCGCACGCCGGCCTGGTTGGCGATGCCGGTCTGGCCGCAGATCAGGAACACCGGCCGGCCGCCCTCCGGGGTGGCGATCCGGGCCAGCAGGGTGTGCGTCTGCTCGTGGTCGGCGGTGTAGTCGCGCTCGCCCACGACGAGCACGTTGCTGCCCGGGCCGGGGCCGGAGGTGACCAGCACGCCCGGCAGGCCCCAGGCCAGGTGGGCGGCCATCCGCTCGTTGCTGACCGGGCCGCCGAGGCAGAGCTCGGTCTTGACGCCCAGGCCCCGCTGCGCGGCGTCGTGCGCGACCAGTTCGGGCCGCGCCCCGCACTCCTCGACCAGCCCGGCCAGCCACATCAGGGCGTAGGCGTCCCGGCGGGTCACGGTGTTCGCGTGCGAGCCCGTGCCGACGCTGCGCGGCACCACGATCAGGCACTCGCTGTCGGCGGGCAGCCCGAGGAACTCCCGCACCCGCTCGACCCGGCGGCGTCGCCGCAGGGCCTGGGCGAGCCAGCCGAGGCCGGCGCTGATGGCGCTGGCCACCAGGCCCAGCACCACGTTGAGCACGCTGTCGGTCATCGCCGTGTTCCCTCCCCCGTGTGGACGGCGGTCAGCTTAGGGGCACGACTGCCGCGAGCGGGAGGTCACTTCGGCCACGGATCGGGCGGGCCGTCAGGCCCAGAGGTCGACCAGCCGGACGTCGAGGTCGGCGAGCAGCCGGCGCAGCAGCGGCAGTGAGAGGCCGATGACGTTGCCCGGGTCGCCGTCGATGCCGTCGACGAACGGCGCCGAGCGGCCGTCCAGGGTGAACGCCCCGGCCACGTGCAGCGGTTCACCGGAGGCGATGTACGCGGCGATCTCCTCGTCGTCCGGCGTGCCGAAGCGGACGGTGGTGGAGGCGGTGGCCGAGGACTGCCGGCCGGTCACCGTGTCGATCACGCAGTGGCCGGTGCGCAGCACCCCGGCGCGCCCGCGCATCGACCGCCAGCGGGCCAGCGCCTCGGCGGCGTCGGCGGGCTTGCCGAGCGCCTGCCCGTCCAGCTCCAGGACGGAGTCGCAGCCGATCACCAGCTCGCCCCCGGTGAGCTCGACGGCGACGGCCTTCGCCTTGGCCTCGGCCAGCACGAGCGCGAGCTCGGCGGGGGTGGCGGCGCTGATCGCGTCCTCGTCGACGCCGCTGACCACCACGCGCGGGTCGAGACCCGCCTGGCGCAGCAGCCCGAGGCGGGCGGGGGAGGCGGAGGCGAGGACGAGGGTGCGCTGGTCGGTCATGGCCACCAGCGTAGGGGGTGCCGGTATCCGCCGTTCAGGTGAACGACCGGGCGATCATCATGAGGACGGCGCCCACCAGCACCAGGGCGGCGAGGACCCGGCCGGCCCGCTGCATCCGCTCCTGCATCCGACGGGCCTCGGGCGAGGGCTCGTCGCGGGGGTCTGACCAGAGCACCCGTCCAGAGTGGCCGGGCCCGGGCCCGGGCGCCTGAGTATCCGTACTCAGGTTTCGGGCGGACCCGGGCGTCGGCGTGGACGACGGCGCGGACGAGCGCCGACGACGGCGCGGCGCAGGACGTCGGTCCGTCCGACGTCCTGCGCCGCAGGGGGGTGCTTCAGCGTGCCCAGCCCGAGGTCCGCCAGGCGTTGACGCCCGGGTGGACGGCGGGGCGGAGCAGGCGGGAGCGGTCGTTCCAGGGGGAGGCCGGGCCGGCGCCGGCCCGGCGCGCCGCCTCGGCGGCGGCCTGCGCGGCGGCGGCCCGGGCCTGGACCACCGCCAGAACGGTGGCCAGCTCCTCGGGGGTCGGCTGCCCGTGCAGCACGTGGATCGGGGACATGGCTGGTTCTCTCCCGACAGGGATGGGGCCTACAGGGGGATGTTGCCGTGCTTCTTCGGCGGCAGCACCTCGCGCTTGCCGCGCAGCGCCCGCAGGCCCCGGACGATGTGCCGGCGGGTCTCGCTCGGCGCGATGACCGCGTCGACGTAGCCGCGCTCGGCCGCCAGGTACGGGTTCAGCAGGGTGTCCTCGTACGAGGCGATCAGCTCGGCCCGCTTCTCCTCGGCGGTGCCGGCCGCCTCGGCCTCGGCGATCTCCCGGCGGTGCAGGATGTTGACCGCGCCCTGCGCGCCCATCACGGCGATCTGGGCGGTCGGCCAGGCCAGGTTGAGGTCGGCGCCCAGGTGCTTGGAGCCCATGACGTCGTACGCGCCGCCGAAGGCCTTGCGGGTGATCACGGTGATCAGCGGGACGGTGGCCTCGGCGTAGGCGTAGATCAGCTTGGCGCCGCGGCGGATGATGCCGTCCCACTCCTGCTCGGTACCGGGCAGGAAGCCGGGCACGTCCACGAAGGTCAGCACCGGGATGTTGAACGAGTCGCAGGTGCGGATGAAGCGGGCGGCCTTCTCGCTGGCGTTGATGTCCAGGCAGCCGGCCAGGTCCATCGGCTGGTTGCCGACGATGCCGACCGACTGGCCCTCGACCCGGCCGAAGCCGGTGATGATGTTGCCGGCGTAGAGCGGCTGGGTCTCCAGGAACTCGCCGTCGTCGACGACGTGCTCGATCACCTTGCGCATGTCGTACGGCTGGTTCGCCGAGTCCGGCACGATCGTGTCGAGTTCGAGGTCCTCGTCGGTGACCGAGAGGTCGGCCTGCTCCGGGTAGGACGGCGGGTCGCTCAGGTTGTTGGAGGGCAGGTACGAGAGCAGGCTCTTGACGTACTCGACCGCCTCCTTCTCGTCCGAGGCCAGGTAGTGCGCGTTGCCGGACTTGGTGTTGTGGGTGCGCGCGCCGCCCAGCTCCTCCATGCCGACGTCCTCGCCGGTGACGGTCTTGATCACGTCCGGGCCGGTGATGAACATGTGCGAGGTCCGGTCGGCCATCACCACGAAGTCGGTGATCGCCGGCGAGTACACCGCGCCGCCCGCGCAGGGGCCCATGATCAGCGAGATCTGCGGGATGACGCCCGAGGCGTGCACGTTGCGGCGGAAGATCTCGCCGTACAGGCCGAGCGAGACCACGCCCTCCTGGATCCGGGCGCCGCCGGAGTCGTTGATGCCGATGACCGGGCAGCCGGTCTTCAGCGCGAAGTCCATCACCTTGACGATCTTCTCGCCGAAGACCTCGCCGAGGGAGCCGCCGAAGACGGTGAAGTCCTGGGCGAAGACCGCGACCTGACGGCCGTCGACGGTGCCGTAGCCGGTCACCACGCCGTCGCCGTACGGGCGGTTCTTCTCCTGGCCGAAGTTGGTCGAGCGGTGCCGGGCGAACTCGTCGAACTCCACGAAGGAATCCTCGTCCAGCAGTTCGACGACCCGTTCGCGGGCGGTCAGCTTGCCCTTGGCGTGCTGCTTCTCCACAGCCTTGGACGAACCGGAGTGCACGGCCTCGTCCAGCCTGCGTCGCAGGTCGGCGAGCTTGCCCGCGGTCGTGTGGGGGTCGTACGGCGCCTCGGTCATCCGGTGGCTCTCCCTGATCCATGGCCGCGACCTGTTCGAGTGCGCGCGGGCCGGGTGGTGGGGGCCCGCACAAGAGGGCAGGGCGGCGCTACGAACTACCGCTGGGTAGCGTAGCCAGCGCGGAGGGCGATCCGGCACGTCCTGGCGTTATGGCCATCGACACAGTTTTATCGGTGCGGGTTCGGCGGGTTCTGCGGGACGATGGGGCGGCCTACGCCCCTCGGCCGCGCCCGCGCTCTAGGGTTCCCCCATGAGCGAGCGAGTCACCGAGAGGGTCGCATGAGCGCGTCCGACACCCCCCGCCGCAGCGGACTGCGCGGTTTCGGCCGCACCGGACCGTCGCCCTGGACGGACCTGGACCGTCCGCCGCTGGACCAGGAGGCGCTGCGCCACGACCTGCTCGTCCCGGGCGGGCTCTGGACCTCCCTGGACGTCGTCACCGAGACCGGCTCCACCAACAGCGACCTCGCCGCCCGGGCCAGGGCCGGCGCCGCCCAGGGCGCGGTGCTGGTGGCCGAGGCGCAGAGCGCCGCGCGCGGGCGGCTGGACCGCCGCTGGACCGCCCCGGCCCGCTCCGGGCTGTTCCTGTCCCTCCTGCTGCGCCCCGAGGAGGTGCCGGTCGAGCGCTACGGCTGGCTGCCGATCCTGGTCGGGGTGGCCGCGGCGAGCACGCTCGACCGGGTCGCCGAGGTCGAGGTCGGGCTGAAGTGGCCCAACGACCTGCAGGTGGAGATCGACGGCGCGGAGCGAAAGATCGGCGGCATCCTCACCGAGCTGTCCGGCGGCGCGGTGGTCGTCGGCCTCGGCCTCAACGTCTCGCTGCGCGCCGAGGAGCTGCCCGTCCCCACCGCCGCCTCGCTCGCGCTGGCCGGCGCCGCCACCACCGACCGGGGCACCCTGCTGCGGGCCCTGCTGCGCGAACTCGCCGGGCTGTACCGCGAGTGGACGGCCGCCGCCGGCGACCCGCACGCCAGCGACCTGCTGCGCGCCTACGTGGACCGCTGCAGCACGCTGGGCCGCCAGGTGAAGGTCCACCTGCCCGGCGACGCCGAGCTGGTCGGCGAGGCGGTGGCGGTGGACGGCGACGGACGGCTGGTGGTCCGTACGCCCGACGGCGCACGCCGGGCGGTCGGCGCGGGCGACGTCGTCCACGTGCGCCCCGGACCCCGCTGAACGGCGGTCTTCACCTCTCCTTGACCCGGGCGGATGCCCCGGATCCGGCGATTCCGTGCGAACATTCCACCTGGCAGCGGTGTGAGGCGCGCCACTGTCCGCCCGGGTGGCGGACGGCGGGCCCGGACAGGTAGGACACGAGGCGAGTGCGGCGACCGCACGGGGACGGACCGGTGGCAGAGGACGGCAGCAGCGGCACGACGGCGGGCAGCACCGACCCCACGGTCGCGCTCGAACTGGAACGCCTGATCCTGGACGCGCCGCGCCGTTACACGCCGTACCAGGCCGCGCGCGCCGCCGACGTGCCGATGGAGCTGGCCACCCGGTTCTGGCGGGCCATGGGCTTCCCCGACATCGGCCAGTCCCGGGCGCTCACCGACGGGGACGTGATCGCGCTGCGGCGGCTGGCCGGCCTGGTCGAGTCCGGGCTGCTGAGCGAGTCGATGGCGATCCAGGTCGCCCGCTCCACCGGCCAGACCACGGCCCGGCTGGCCGGCTGGCAGATGGACACCTTCCTGGAGAACCTCACCCAGTCCGTCGAGCCCGGGCTGACCCGGGCCGATGTCGCCTACCCGCTGGTCGAGCTGCTGCTGCCGGAGCTGGAGCAGTTCCTGGTGTACGTCTGGCGCCGCCAGCTGGCCGCCGTCACCGGCCGGGTGGTGCAGGCCGCCGAGGACCACGAGATCACCAGCGGTCGGCTCGCCGTCGGCTTCGCCGACCTGGTCGGCTTCACCCGGCTGTCCCGGCGGCTGGAGGAGGAGGAGCTCGGCGAACTCGTCGAGACCTTCGAGAACACCTGCTCCGACCTGATCGCCGGGCAGGGCGGCCGGGTGATCAAGACCCTCGGCGACGAGATCCTCTACGTCTCCGAGGACCCGGCGACGGCCGCCGAGATCGCGCTCAGCCTGATCGACGCGCTCACCGGGGACGACGCCATCCCGCCGCTGCGGGTCGGCATGGCCTTCGGCACGGTCACCTCGCGGATGGGCGACGTCTTCGGCACCACCGTGAACCTGGCCAGCCGGCTCACCTCGATCGCGCCCAAGGACGCGGTGCTGATCGACGGCGAGTTCGCCGCCGCGCTGGAGCAGAACGGCAGCGTGGCCCCGGCCGACTCGGAGGGGCCGGGGCTGGCCGAGGCCCTGTCGGCCGCCGCCGGGATGCCCGCCTCCGGGCTGCCGATGCCGGGGCCGGACGCCGGTGCCCGGTTCCACCTGCAGCCGATGTGGCGCCGGCCGGTGCGGGGGCTCGGGCTGGTCGAGCCGTGGCTGCTCACCCGGCGGCTGACGGCCGAGTAGCGCGGCCGCGGGCGCGGCCGGGCCGGGAGCGGTCGGCGGCTCCGTCGGCGGACGCCGGGTGCCGAACGGTTGAAACCCGTACGGCCTGGCGGGGGTCCATCCGGGCAAACGGGGCATAACCGAATGAAATCGCCATAGTCTTGGTGCAGGCGGCCGGTCGGGTGCGACCGGGCGAAGGGGGTCTGGCAGGACCGAGCACAGGGAGCGAGGCGAGCCGGTGAGCAGTGAGGCGATCATGACGGACCGCGGCTGCGACGGCGGTGGCTCGCCGCACCGCGACCCGCTGCCCGACCTGAGACTGCAGTCCGTGGTCGAGCTCGCCCAGGACATGGCCGGCGCGCAGACTCCGCTGGAGGCCGTCCGGGCCGCCGCCGCCCGGGCCACCGAGGCCCTCGGTGCCACCATGACCGCCGTCTCGGTCTGGGACCGCGAATCCGGCCGGCTGCGGGTCCTGGTCAACCACGGCGACCTCGCCCCCGGTGAGGAGGAACTGCCCGAGGACGAGTCCTACCCCGTCGCCGACTTCCCCGAGATCGTCACGTACCTGGAGGAGCGCTGGACCACCGGGCGGCTGCCGCGCGCCTGGCTGCAGAGCGCGGAGAACAGCGAACCGCACACCGGTCACGTGCACCCGACCGCCGGCGCGTACTGCCAGGAGCGCGCCGCGGCGCTGCGCCGGCGCGGGCGGGCCTGCTGCGTGGTCGCGCCGATCGTGCTGCACGGCCAGGCCTGGGGCGAGCTGTACCTCGCCCGGTCGGTCGGGATGCCCGAGTTCACCGAGGCCGACGCCGACTACGCGACCCTGCTCGCCGCCCAGGTCTCGGCCGGGCTGGCCCAGACCGAGCGCCTCGCCGACCTGCGCAAGCTCGCCTTCTCCGACCCGCTCACCGGCCTCGCCAACCGGCGCGCCGTCGACGCCCGGCTGGAGAGCGCGCTCGAAGCCCACAACCGGGACAACACCGTCGTCTCGCTGGTCGTCTGCGACGTCAACGGGCTGAAGCGGGTCAACGACCAGCTCGGCCACGAGATGGGCGACCGGCTGCTGGAACGGTTCGCCCACCAGCTCTCGCTGGCCGCCGCCAAGCTCCCCGGCAGCCTCGCCGCCCGGCTCGGCGGCGACGAGTTCTGCCTGCTCGTGGAGGGCCAGAAGGCCGACGAGGTGGTCGCCGTCGCCGAGGAGCTGTGCGCCCGGGCGCTCGCGCTGTCCGAGGGCGAGGGCGTGGCCTGCGGCGTCGCCTCCACCGGGGACTCGATCGGGCCCGTCACCACCCCCGACCGGCTCTTCCGGCTCGCCGACGCCGCCCAGTACCGGGCCAAGGCCGCCCGCGCCGCCCACCCGGTGGTCGCCGGGCGCAGCCACGGCCCCGGCTTCTCGCCCGACCCCACCGTGCTGCTCGCCGACGCCGCCGATCCGCACCACCGGGCCGACGGGCGGCGCGGGCCGAACGGACGGGCCGGCGCGGGCGACCGGCGGCGGTTCCGGGGCGCCGCCCACAGCGCCGACCCGGGCCAGCTGCTCACCGCCGTCCTCGCCGCCCTCGACCAGGCCGCCGCCGCCCGGACCGTTCACCCCGCCGACACCCTGGGCAAGCTGGTCGTGGTCGCCGAGACCTCCGCCCGGCTGCTCGACGCCGTCGGCTGGTGGGTCTCCTACGTCCCGCCCGGCTCGCACCTGATGCGCACCGCCCAGCACGCCGTCTACCGGATGACCAGCGGCCCCAGCAGCACCCGCGCCGAGACCCAGCGGGCCCAGATCGAGGCCCCCGACGCCGTCTTCGACCTGCGCCACTACCCGATGACCCGCCGCGCCGTGCGCGGCGGCGCCTTCGCCCTCCGGTCCGGCGCCGCCGGCAACGACCCGGCGGAGGAGGCCATGCTGGTCGTCTCCGGCTACCGCGGCATGGTCGCGGCCGGCGGCCAGAACCCGGCCGGCGGCTGGCTCGTCGAGCTCTTCGCCGACGACGCCACCCTCCCGCTCGGCCAGGCCGCCTCCGCCATGCGCGCCCTGGTCGCCGTCGCCCTCGCGGGCGCGGCCTCCCCGCCGGTGGTGTGAGCGGGGCTGGGGCGTGCGGGAGGGTGCCGCGGGGTGCGGACCCGACCCGGACGACGGAGAATCCGGACGGTGGGGAATCCGGACGGTGGGGAATCCGGATGGCGAACAGCTGTTGTCATATCTTCATTCACCTGGTGTGATGGTGTATATGGATATGCACAGTGCTGTGGCCCCCGACGCTCCGCTGGTCCTGGTCGGCAAGGCCGACGTCAGCGCCGAGGACGTTCTGGCCGTCGCCCGGGGCAACGCCCGGGTCGAGATCGGTCCCGACGCGCAGGCCGAGATGGCGGCCGCCCGTGCGCGGATCGACGCCCTCGCGGCCGAGCCGCGTCCCGTCTACGGCGTGTCGACCGGCTTCGGCGCGCTCGCCGTCCGGCACATCAGCCCCGAGCTGCGTGCCCAGCTGCAGCGGTCGCTGGTGCGCTCGCACGCCGCCGGCATGGGCCCGGTGGTCGAGCGCGAGGTGGTCCGCGCGCTGGTCTTCCTGCGGATGAAGACGCTGGCCTCCGGCCGCACCGGCGTGCGCCCGCTGGTCGCGCAGACCATGGCCGCCCTGCTCAACGCGGGCATCACCCCGGTGGTCCGCGAGTTCGGCTCGCTCGGCTGTTCCGGCGACCTCGCGCCGCTGTCGCACTGCGCGCTGGTCCTGATGGGCGAGGGCACCGCCACCGGCCCGGACGGCGTGGAGAAGCCCGCCGCCGAGCTGCTCGCCGCCGCCGGGATCGAGCCGGTCGAACTGCTGGAGAAGGAGGGCCTGGCCCTCATCAACGGCACCGACGGCATGCTCGGCATGCTGGTGATGGCCATCGCCGACCTGCAGCGGCTGTTCACCACCGCCGACATCACCGCCGCGATGACCCTGGAGGCACTGCTCGGCACCGACAAGGTGCTCGCCCCCGAGCTGCACGCCCCGATCCGCCCGCACCCGGGCCAGGCGCTGAGCGCCGCCAACATGCTGGCCGTCCTCAAGGACTCAGGCCTCACCGGCCACCACCAGGACGACGCGCCGCGGGTCCAGGACGCGTACTCGATCCGCTGCGCCCCGCAGGTGGCCGGCGCCGGCCGGGACACCCTGGCGCACGCCCAGCTGGTCGCCTCCCGCGAGCTGGCCGCCTCGGTGGACAACCCGGTGGTGCTGCCGGACGGCCGGGTCGAGTCCAACGGCAACTTCCACGGCGCCCCGGTCGCGTACGTGCTGGACTTCCTCGCCATCGCCGCCGCCGACCTCGGCTCGATCTCCGAGCGCCGCACCGACCGGCTGCTCGACAAGGCCCGCTCGCACGGCCTGCCGGCCTTCCTGGCCGACGACCCGGGCGTGGACTCCGGCCTGATGATCGCCCAGTACACCCAGGCGGCGCTGGTCAGCGAGAACAAGCGGCTCGCCGTCCCGGCCTCGGTCGACTCGATCCCGTCCTCCGCGATGCAGGAGGACCACGTGTCGATGGGCTGGTCGGCCGCGCGCAAGCTGCGCCAGGCCGTCGAGAACCTCGGCCGGATCCTCGCCGTCGAACTCACCGCCGCCGCGCGCGCGCTGGAGATCCGTCAGCAGGCCGACTCGGCCGGCCGGATCGCCCCGGCCACCGCGGCCGCGCTGGCCGTCGCCCGGGAGGCGGGGGTCGGCGGCGCCGGCCGCGACCGCTTCCTCTCGCCGGACCTGGAGGCGGCCGCGGCGCTGGTCGCCACCGGCGAGCTGGTGCGCGCGGTCGAGCGGGTCACCGGCCCGCTGGCCTGACCCGTCGCCGGCCCGGGGTGACCGGGACCGGGCCCCTGGCGGGGTCTCAGTCCCAGTCGCTCCGCGGCCGGCGGTCCTCGCGGTTGCGGCGCTCACCCAGCGCGGCGGCGAAGTTGACCCCGACGATGCCCGCCCAGCAGGTCAGCAGGCCGAAGAAGCCGCCGTTGGTGGGGTTGCTGGCGATCGCGGTCAGCGGGATGCCGAAGGCCAGCGACACCACCGCGAGCCCGTTGCCGGAGCGCTTGCCCCAGCCCTGGCGGCGGGGCCGCTGGTGGCGGTCGTGGGGGTGCGGGGCGTAGTCGTCCAGCCGCTGGGCCACGGAGTGCTCGACCCGCGCGTCCAGGCGGGAGTCGAGACGCTTCATGAAGGAGTCGACGAGCTCGTCCTCGTACTCCTTGCCGAGCTCCTTGCGGGCCTGCAGGGTGGCGTCGAGGTCGCGCCGCAGGTCGTCCTGGCGAGTGTCCATGGGGTACAGCGTGGCGTCGCCGGGGTGCCCGGTCCATCCGTTCGCGGGGGGAATCCGGGCGGGCTCAGGGAGAAATCAGGGTTACCCCGAGCCGTGCGGGGCGGTCGCCGGGCCGTCACCCGGCGGCCGCCCCGCGCTCGCGCCCGCTTCGGCCGGACACCACAAGTGCCCGGCCGGACACCGGACGTGCTCGGGTCGGCCCCCGGCCGGGCTGCCGCACCCCGCCGACCGTCCGTATGCCGATCATTCCCGTCCGATCCTCGGGACGTCTCATCAGGCGTTCCGCCGTGCGAGACGTCTTTGCCAGGCGGGGCCCGCTGCTGCACAGTCGTCGTCCGACCCCCTCGTACCCGGAGGTACCGCTGATGACCGCCCTCGACGAGACCGGCAGCGTCGGCCCCTCCGCCCGGCTGCTCCAGCTGTTCGAGGGGCACCGGCTCACGCCGACCCAGCGCCGGATCGCGCACTCGCTGGTGCGGCACGCCACCGAGGCGCCGTTCCTGTCCAGCGTGGAGGTCGCCGAACTCGCGGGCGTCAGCCAGCCGTCCGTCACCCGGTTCGCGGTCGCGCTCGGGTACGACGGTTACCCGGCGCTGCGCAAGCAGCTGCGCGAGCTCGGCGGGGGAGAGCCGGCCGCGCCGGAGACCCCGGACGACGCGGTGCGCAACGAGCACCAGCAGGCCGTGCTCGCCGAGATCGCCCACCTGCGCCACCTCGCCGAACTCCTCGCCGACCCGGAGCCGATCATCCGGGCCGCCCGGCTGCTCGCCGCCTCCCGCCCGCTGCCGGTGCTCGGCCTGCGGGCCGCCTCGGCGCAGGCGCGCGGCTTCGCGTACTTCGCCGCCAAGGTGCACCCGGACATCCGGCTGCTGGACGAGGGCGGCAGCATGCTCGCCGACCGGCTGGAACAGGCCACCGCGGCCGGGGCCACCGCGCTGCTCTGCTTCGCGCTGCCGCGCTACCCGCGGGAGCTGATGGACGCTCTGGCGGTGGCCCGGGACTGCGGGCTGACGGTGCTGACCGTCGCCGACAGCGCCTTCGCGCCGGTTGCCAAGCTGTCCGACCTGATGCTGCCGGCCGCCGTCGGCACCGGGCTGGTCTTCGACACCGCGTGCGCGCCGATGATGCTCGGCCGGGTGCTGCTGCAGGCCATGTGTGATGAACTCCCGGGCGCCGAGGCCCGGTTGGAGTCGATCGAGCAGTCGGCGACGGCGCGCGGGCTCTTCCTGGAGTGAGGGCGGAGCGCATTCGCGCAGCCCGGAGTGGGCGTGGCCGGGAATAGTCGTCACGAACCGGGGCATCCCCTCCTACAGGGGGTGCCGCCCATGCGCGTGATCCACGAGATGAAGTTCGTCGCCCGACTGTCCTCCGGCGCCGACGAATGGTCCTGCCCCGCCTGCGGACGCCGCGTCACCCTGCGGCGCCTGCCCGATCCCGAACTGACCGTCCTCGACCCGGGCGACGAGTCCGCCGTCCACGTCGGCGTCATCGAGCCCGACGCCCGCGCCGCCGCCGAGAAGTACGGCCTCGGCCCCGTCCAGGACGTCCCCCGCCCGCCGTCCCCGCCCACCCCCGACGCCGACGACCGCCGCTGGCTCGCCGAGATCGGCATCGACTGGGACGGCGACGCGGCGGCCTGACCCGGTCAATGTCACGCTCAGGTCCGGTGCGGCGGTATCGCCCCGGTGAACAGTGCCGGGGAGATGAGGTCGCGCAGCTCTGCCGTGGTCCGGGCGATCTCCTCATGCACCGCAATCTTCTCCGCCAGGCCGTCCAGGATCTCCGTGATGGCGGCAGCCTCCGCGTGCGGGGGCAGGTTGACCGGAAGCTTGGAGAGAGCCGCGACGGTGACGCTCGGGATCCCCACGCCGCGTGTACTCACCTGTTCGAACCAGTTCCTGGCCGCCGGGCTGCCCAGGTAGTGCAGCAGGTACCCCTGCCAGTCCGGGGCGCGGAGCCGCAGCCGCAGCAGATTGCCGCTGAACAGCCAGCCTTCCTCTGCACGGGTGATCCGGGCTGCCCGCCCGGGATCCCCCGTGCGTGCACACACGATGTCACCCGGTCGCAAGTGGTACTGCCGGACCGTCGACTCAGCTTCCCGGGGAAGGAACGCGAGATCGGCGTGGACGACCTGCCCCCGATACCCGATGTTCATCGGGCGCAGCAACGGGATGCCGGCCTCCGCGCGCCTTGCGGGGCTCGTGAGATGCCCCGGTCCGGACTGGATCTCGCACAGCTCTCCGAGTTCCACGGTCGTCCAATCAGCCGGGATCGGCTGTTCGGTTCGGTGCGTCATGGCATTCCGTCCAGTAGTCGGGCGACGTGTTGGTCCACGTCCGAGGCCCGCGCGTGCAAGTGGGCCAGTTCCCCGCGGATCCCCTGCAGCCGGTCGGTGACGGCGGCTGCGTCGATCGCGGTTCCGGACCGGCGTGCGTATCTCGCCGGGTCGAGCGAGAACTCCGCCTCGGTGATCTCCGCGAACGTGGCCCGGCTGCTCGACCAGCGGGAGGAGTGAGTCCCGGTGAAGTCCTGGGGATTCCGCCGCCACGCCCGGTACTCGGCGACCAGCTCTGACACGTCTGTCCGGGTCAGCGCACGCAGCGTCCGGGTGTTCATCTCTCCTGCTTCCCGGGCGTCGACGAACAGCACGTCCGGCGGGGGACCCTCGACCGGGTGACGCAGGAGCCACAAGCAGACCCCGATGCTCGTCGAGCTGAAGAGGCCGGGAGGGAGGGCGATCACTCCCTCGACGGCGCCTGCCGACAGGAGCCGGGTGCGGATCTCGCGCTCTCGGCCCCCACGGAAGGCCGCACCGTTGGCCATCACGACGATCGCCCGGCCGGCGGGGTTCAGCGATCGGACTGCGTGCTGGATCCAGCCGAGGTCCGCATTGCGCTCCGGTGGCGTGCCGAAGGGCCACTCTTCCCGGACGAAGGGGGCGTCGAAGGGTGCCTTCATGCTGAACGGCGGATTGGTCAGGACGAGGTCGTACGTGGCCCGCCCGGTCCGCCCGTGATCGCTGGGCAGATAAGGCGCGATCTCGGTTCGAAACGGAACACCGTGAAGCATCAGGTTCATCGCGGCGATCCGGCGGTGCCTCTCTTTCGGGGTTTCCGCGACGGCCAGATCCACGGCTGATCCACGTTCGTACCGGCTGCCGCCGAACTCCACGAGCAGTTCACCCGAGCGGCAGAACGGATCGTGGATGACGGAAGGCCGCGGGTGTTCGCCGGCCAACCCGACCATGAGCTGACGCAGGGACGGCGGGGTCACGAGCTGTTCCCCGCGCTTTCCGGGTCTCTCCGTCGCCGACTGGAGCAACTGGCCGAAGAGGTCGGCGGCCTGGGACGTGCCGGTGACCTCATCGATGAGACGGCAGGCTCGCCCCAGAGACCATTGTTCGGGACGGGTGACCGGTCCCTCGCCCTCGCCGGTCCATCCGTCGTCCTCGGGGCCGAGCACATCGGCTCGGATCCGGGACAGGCTCCGGATCGGGCTCCGTCCGTCGGGAAGGTCGTACACCGCCGCCGACCACGCGGCCGGGGCGCACCCACGAACGAGGACGAGCGACAGGAGGAGTTCCAGATAGAAGGATTCCCGGCCCGAATGACGCCACGGCTCGCCGAGCGGGCCCAGCAGTGTTGTCGCGAGGCGACGTGACAGCGCGCGGTCGGGCGCCTCCGTCTTCTCGTGGATGCCTGCGGATCGACGGAACCGGTCACCGTAAGTGGTTCCGGGTCGCTCGTCCGGATTGAGCGCATTGGCCGGAATCGTACGCTGCGACAGCCAGGCAGCCACCGCATCGACCGCGAACAACTCGGCCCCCTCCACCAGCACCGGTTCGGGGTAGTCGGGGTGACGCCTCTCCCAGTTGGTGACGGCGGGGCGGCGCACCCCGGCGTGCTTGGCGATCTCCGAACGGGAGGCGAACCGTGCGGAACCCTCCGTCATGATGCTCACCGCCTTCGGTCAGAACTGCGGGGGACGCAGGCCGGTACAGGTGTCCTGGCGTCGCTTCAGTACGGTCGGAACCCTGTCCAGCCGCATCGCCTCGGCCGACAGGTCGGCGTCCAGGAGGCCCAGGAGGCGGAAGAGAGTCGCATGGTCGGCTTCCAGACGCCGGTGGTGGATGGGTTCGTGGTGGCTGATGCGGTTCCGCAATAGCATCATGGTGGTGAACTGCCGGTGCAGGGCGTCCCGGCGTCCGGATCCGTGCGGGAAGGCCCGGTGGAGGGCGGGGACCCAGAAGGTCCGGTCATACCGCTTGGACAGGAGCTTCACCCAGAATCCGAAGGAGAGCTCGGCGACCACGTCGTCGGCGGTCGTCGGCCGGTGGCTGATCCGCCGCCCGCACTTGGCCTGGGCGTCCGTGACGAGCCGGGCGCCATCGGCGTCCAGCGGTGCGATCGACCACCAGTCGGGGCGTCCGAACTTTCGCTTCAGGGCGTCGTGCAGGGCATTGCGCAGGGCCACCTCAAGGCAATGGAGCGGGCCGTAGAAGGCAGCCGACACCTCGATGTTCCACCAGTACAACCGGATGGCCGCCGACTGGCCACCGGCCGCCGTGGCGTAGGTCTGCAAGCGTGGTCCTGAGAGGCTGCGCTGTGCCCAGACGGGCCATTCGCCGGTGTTCACGGAATCCCCCCGCGTGGACGGTGGGGCCTTGCGGCCCTGGAAGCGACTGGTAATCTCGGTCGGGTAAGCCCCGGGTCGCCTCTGCCTGCATGCCGCCCGGGGCACTGCTGTTTCCGGGGCGCATCGCCTCCGAGGCACTGCGCGGCCGTGGCGGATCACCGGCCTGTGCGTGCCGTTCCCGTCCCTCCGGACCTTACCGGCGTGTCGATCAGCGATGCAAGCGCACTGTTGTGAGGTGGAATCTGTTAACCCTGTCGCGGCATGGCGCCCCAGGGCTGTTCGCGGCGCTCGCCGCTCCTTGGTCGCCGGGCCGAACGAGTGGTGTTCGGGGGGTTCGAGGCGAGATGGGCGCCGACGGAGGTCCAGGCTGATCGGATTGTTCCGGGGTCTGGTCGAAACCCGTTTGTTTAGTTATATTCAGTGATACAGAGCTTGAATGGATCCATCCGCAAGGAGGCCGGGACTATGGTGCAGCAGCAGGCGAGCGGTCCGCGCGAGGTGCGCGCGGCGCGTGGCACGGGGCTCACGACGCAGGGCTGGCAGCAGGAGGCCGCCCTGCGGATGCTGATGAACAACCTCGACCCCGAGGTGGCCGAGCACCCGTCGAAGCTGGTCGTCTACGGCGGCACCGGCAAGGCCGCGCGGGACTGGCGCTCCTTCGACGCCATGGTGAAGACGCTGCAGGGCCTGAAGCAGGACGAGACCATGCTGGTCCAGTCCGGCCGCCCGGTCGGCGTGATGCAGACCCACGAGTGGGCGCCGCGCGTGCTGATCGCCAACTCCAACCTGGTCGGCGACTGGGCCAACTGGGAGGAGTTCCGCCGCCTGGAGAGCCTCGGGCTCACCATGTACGGCCAGATGACCGCCGGGTCCTGGATCTACATCGGCACCCAGGGCATCCTCCAGGGCACCTACGAGACCTTCGCCGCCGTCGCCAACAAGCGCTTCAACGGCACGCTGGAGGGCACCATCACCCTCACCGCCGGCCTCGGCGGAATGGGCGGCGCCCAGCCGCTCGCCGTCACCATGAACGGCGGCGTGGCGATCTGTATCGACTGTGACCCGTCCCGGATCTCCCGCCGGATCGAGCACCGCTACCTGGACGTCGAGGCCAAGGACCTCAGCCACGCGCTGGAGCTGGCCACCACCGCCCGCGACAAGAGGCAGCCGCTCTCCATCGGCCTGCTGGGCAACGCCGCCGAGCTCTTCCCGCAGCTGCTCGCGATGGACGCGCCGATCGACATCGTCACCGACCAGACCAGCGCCCACGACCCGCTGAGCTACCTGCCGATCGGCGTCGACTTCGACGACATGGCGACCTACGCGGCCGAGAAGCCCGCCGAGTTCACCACCCGCTCGCGCGAGTCGATGGCCAAGCACGTCGAGGCCATGGTCGGTTTCCTGGACCGCGGCGCCGAGGTCTTCGACTACGGCAACTCGATCCGCGGCGAGGCCCAGCTGGCCGGTTACGACCGCGCCTTCGCCTTCCCCGGCTTCGTCCCCGCGTACATCCGCCCGCTGTTCTGCGAGGGCAAGGGCCCGTTCCGCTGGGCGGCCCTGTCCGGCGACCCGCAGGACATCCACAAGACCGACAAGGCCGTGCTCGACCTCTTCCCGGAGAACGAGTCGCTGCACCGCTGGATCAAGATGGCCCAGGAGAAGGTCCACTTCCAGGGCCTGCCCGCGCGGATCTGCTGGCTCGGCTACGGCGAGCGCGACAAGGCCGGCGAGCGCTTCAACGACATGGTCGCCTCCGGCGAGCTGTCCGCGCCGATCGTCATCGGCCGCGACCACCTGGACTGCGGCTCGGTCGCCTCCCCGTACCGGGAGACCGAGGCGATGCTGGACGGCTCCGACGCGATCGCCGACTGGCCGCTGCTCAACGCCATGGTCAACGTCGCCTCCGGCGCCTCCTGGGTCTCCATCCACCACGGCGGCGGCGTCGGCATCGGCCGCTCCATCCACGCCGGTCAGGTCACCGTCGCCGACGGCACCGCGCTGGCCGGCGAGAAGATCCGCCGGGTGCTCACCAACGACCCGGGCATGGGCGTCATCCGCCACGTGGACGCCGGCTACGACCGGGCCGACGAGGTCGCCGCCGAGCGTGGGGTCCGCGTCCCGATGGGCGAGCTGTGAGCCCTTCGTTCGAGGAGATGTGGGCGGAGCTGCTCCCCGTGGGCCGCTCCGCCGCCTCCGGCGGCTACCGCCGCTTCGCCTGGAACTCCGCCGACGCCGAGTGCCGCGCCTGGTTCGAGCAGCAGGCCCGCGACCGCGGCCTGACGTACGAGCTGGACCGCAACGGCAACCAGTGGGCCTGGCTGGGCGACCCGCAGGCCGGCGGGGCCGTCGTCACCGGCTCGCACCTGGACTCCGTCCCGGACGGCGGCGCCTTCGACGGCCCGCTCGGGGTGGTCTCCTCCTTCGCCGCACTGGACGAACTCCGCTCCCGGGGAACCGAGTTCACCCGGCCGCTGGCGATCGTCAACTTCGGTGACGAGGAGGGCGCCCGGTTCGGCGTGGCCTGCATCGGCTCCCGGCTGACCGCCGGGGTGCTCTCCCGCGAGGCCGCGTACGACCTGCGCGACGCCGGCGGCGTCCGGCTGCCCGACGCGATGGAGAAGGCCGGCTACGACCCGACCGGGATCGGCGCGGACGACGACCGGCTGGCCCGGGTCGGCGCCTTCGTCGAACTCCACGTCGAGCAGGGCCGCTACCTCACCGAGGGGCAGCCGGTCGGCGTGGCCGGCGCGATCTGGCCGCACGGCCGCTGGCGGTTCGACTTCCACGGGGAGGCCAACCACGCCGGCACCACCCGGATCGAGGACCGCCGCGACCCGATGCTGACCTACGCCAACACCGTGCTCGCCGCCCGCAAGAAGGCGCAGCACGCGGGCGCGCTGGCCACCTTCGGCAAGGTCGCGGTCGAGCCCAACGGCACCAACGCGATCGCCTCGCTGGTGCGCGGCTGGCTGGACTCCCGGGCGGCCGACGAGCGCACGCTCACCGGGCTGGTCGCCGAGATCGAGCGGGCCGCCGCCGAGCGCGGCGAGCGCGACGGCGTCCGGGTCGAGCTGACCCGCGAGTCCTACACCCCGGTGGTGGACTTCGACGGCCCGCTGCGCGACCGGCTCGCCAAGCTGCTGGACGCCCCGGTGCTCCCCACCGGCGCGGGACACGACGCCGGGATCCTGGCGTCCGCGATCCCGACCGCCATGCTGTTCGTGCGCAACCCCAGCGGCGTCTCGCACTCCCCGGCCGAACACGCCGAGGTGGCCGACTGCCTGGCCGGGGTCACCGCCCTCGCCGACGTACTGGAGGACCTGGCGTGTCATTGACCGCAGTGAGCTACTGGGCGCAGTACGCCTGGCTGCCGCACCCCAACGGGCCGGTGGTCGAGCGGGACGTGCGGATCGCCACCGGCCCGGGCGGCCTGATCACCTCGGTGACGCCGGACAGCGGGCCCTGCCCGCCCGGCGCCGTCCGCCTCGACGGGCTGCTGCTGCCCGGCCAGGCGAACGCGCACTCGCACGCCTTCCACCGGGCGCTGCGCGGGTACGTGCAGGTCGGCTCCGGCACCTTCTGGACCTGGCGCGACACCATGTACCGGTTCGCCGGCGCGCTCGACCCGGACAGCTACCTGGAGCTGGCCACCGCCGTCTACGCCGAGATGGCGCTGGCCGGGATCACCGCCGTCGGCGAGTTCCACTACCTGCACCACGCGCCCGGCGGCGCCCGCTACAGCGACCCGAACGCGATGGGCGAGGCGCTGATCGAGGCAGCCGCCCGGGCCGGCATCCGGATCACCCTGCTGGACACCTGCTACCTGTCCGCCGGCTTCGGCGCCGAGCCGACCAAGCCGCAGCAGCGGTTCAGCGACGGCGACGCCGAGGCCTGGGCCGAGCGGGCGGACGCGCTCAAGCCGCGCGAGCACGCCCGGATCGGCGCCGCCATCCACTCCGTCCGGGCCGTCCCGGCCGAGCAGCTGGGCACCGTCGCGCAGTGGGCGGCGACCCGCGAGGCGCCGCTGCACGTCCACCTGTCCGAGCAGACCGCCGAGAACGACGCCTGCCTCGCCGCGCACGGCGTCACCCCGACCCGGCTGCTCGCCGACCACGGGGTGCTCGGCCCGCGCACCTCGGCCGTGCACGCCACCCACCTCACCGAGGAGGACGTCAAGCTCCTCACCGACTCCTCCACGACCGTCTGCATGTGCCCCACCACCGAGCGGGACCTCGCGGACGGCATCGGCCCGGCCCGTCGGCTCGCCTCGGCGGGCAGCCCGATCACCCTGGGCAGCGACAGCCACGCGGTCATCGACCCGTGGGAGGAGGCCCGCGCGCTGGAGCTGGACGAGCGGCTGCGCACCCGGACCCGCGGCCACTGGACGGCGAACGCGCTGCTGCGGGCCGGCGGCGAGGACGGGCACGCCTCGCTCGGCTGGCCGGAGGCCGGGCGGATCGAGGCCGGGGCGCTCGCCGACTTCACGGTGATCGCGCTGGACACCGTCCGCACCGCGGGCCCGCCGCCCCGGCTCGGCGCCGAGATCGCGGTCTTCGCGGCCTCGGCGGCGGACGTGCGGCACGTGGTGGTCGGCGGCCGGCACGTCGTCCGGGACGGCGCGCACCAGCTGGTGGCCGACGTGCCCGGCGCGCTGCGCTCCGCGATCGGCGCGCTGGACTTCTGATTCCTCTGTTCGACTCCCTTCGGAAGGCGTTGTCTTGAGCACCAGGACCACCTTGATCACGGGCATCGGCAGCCTGGTCACCAACGACCCCGGGCACGGCACCGGGCCGCTCGGCCTGCTGACCGACGCGGCCGTGGTCGTCGACGGCGACACCGTCGCCTGGGTCGGCCCGGCCGCGCAGGCCCCGGCGGCGGACGAGCGCTTCGACGCCGAGGGCCGGGCGCTGCTGCCCGGCTTCGTCGACTCGCACGCCCACCTGGTGTTCGCGGGCGACCGCACCGCCGAGTTCAACGCCCGGATGTCCGGGCAGGCGTACACGGCGGGCGGGATCCGCACCACGGTGGCGGCCACCCGGGCGGCGAGCGATGCCGAGCTGGAGGCGAACCTGGCGGGGTTCGTCCGGGAGGCGCTGCGGCAGGGCACCACCACCATCGAGTGCAAGTCCGGCTACGGGCTGACGGTGGCGGACGAGGCCCGGGCGCTGCGGATCGCCTCGCGGCACACCCCGGAGACCACCTACCTGGGCGCGCACGTGGTCGCCCCCGAGTACGCCGAGGACCCGGCCGGGTACGTCGACCTGGTCACCGGCGAGATGCTCGACGCCTGTGCGCCGCACGCCCGTTGGGTGGACGTGTTCTGCGAGAAGGGCGCCTTCGACGGCGACCAGGCGCGGGCGATCCTGACCGCCGGAATCGAGCGCGGCCTCACCCCCCGGGTGCACGCCAACCAGCTCACCTACGGGCCGGGCGTGCAGCTCGCCGTCGAGCTGGGGGCCGCCTCGGCGGACCACTGCACCCATCTGACGGACGAGGACGTGGCGGCGCTGGCCGGGTCGGGGACGGTCGCGACCCTGCTGCCGGGCGCGGAGTTCTCCACCCGGGCCGAGTACCCGAGCGGGCGCCGGCTGCTGGACGCGGGGGCGGTGGTGGCGCTGTCCACCGACTGCAACCCGGGCTCCAGCTTCACGAGTTCGATGGCGTTCTGCATCGCGGTCGCGGTGCGGGAGATGGGCATGACGCCGGACGAGGCCGTCTGGGCGGCGACGGCGGGCGGCGCCCACGCGCTGCGGCGCAGCGACGTGGGCACCATCACGGTCGGCGCCCGCGCCGACCTGCTCCTCCTGGATGCCCCCTCCCACGTCCACCTGGCCTACCGCCCGGGCGTGCCGCTGACGGCGGCGGTCTGGCGCGCGGGCGTCCGGGAGGTCTGACCTCCCGGAGCTTTCGGACGGCGGGAGGCCCCCGCGCCCCCGGGGTGGCGGGCGCGGGGGCCTCCCGCTCAGGGGGTGGTGATCAGGTGGTCGAACTCCTCGGCCTTGGCACCCTGGAGGAAGTCGGCGAGGCCGGGGCGGGTGGTGCGGACGATGACCTCGCCCTCGTCGGACTCCCGGAGCTCGACCGCCCCTTCAAAGGCGCGCACCTCAACGCAGTTGCTGGCTGCTTCGCTGAAGCTGGATTTCTGCCGCGCAGAACTGGTCATGAGAGTCAGGGTAGCCACCGGCGGCCTCGTGCGGGGAGCAAGAGGCCGCCGGAACGATTCGCTCAGGTGGTGGCGGTCAGGTGATCGAACTCGCCGGCCTTGGCGCCTCGTAGGAACGCAGCGAACTCAAGGCGGGTGGTGCGGACGATGACCTCACCCTCGTCGGACTCCCGGAGGTCGATAGCCCCGTCGGCATCCCGAACCTCAACACATGCGTTGCTGGAGCCGGAGTAACTGGACTTCTGCCACTCGGGGCTACTCATGACTGTCCTCTATCTCCTTCTTGATCGATCGGATGAAGTCTCGCGAGTCATCTTCGGAGAGGGCTACAGAAGCCATCCGATCGAGGATCTCGCGGTAACTTGCCAGGTCGGGTGGCGCATCGAAGAGTGGGCATCCGAAGCTGATGTCGATCTGCACGGTGTCCAGCTCGGGCACCGGGCCCGCGATATAGACGAAGTTCTCGCTGGGGCCAGGCAGCGATTCGATCTTAAACGGCACGACTCGGACCGAGATGCCAGGGCTCTCGGAATGGTCGATGAGGGCACCGAGTTGCTCGGCGAGCGCCGCCGGTCCGCTGAACTGCATTCGGAGTGCAGCTTCGTGGATGAACGCCGTGTAGGGCGTGGCGCCGTTCCGGACGACCTGCTGCCTCTGCAGGCGGAACGCCAGGCGGAGATCGACGTCTGACTGCGGCAGTGGCGGGATAGCACGTGCGAACACCGAAGCGGCATAGGTCGGGGTCTGAAGCAGTCCCGGCAGGAAGGTGATCGAGTAGGTGGAGATCCGTCGGGCATGGGCTTCGATCGCCGCCACATCGAGTAGATCGGTGTTCAGGTTCGGGCTGTACTCCTCCCACCAGCCGGTCTCTCGCTCTCGGGCCATGTCAGCAAGTGCATCGATCAGCGGTTCGTTGCCGCACGCGCAGGCCGTCGCGATCTCGTGCAGGCGCTCCACGCTGACGGCCGACTTCCCGATCTCCATCTGACTCACCAGGGCGGGAGTCACGCCGAGCAGGCGGGCGAGGTGGCTGCCGCCGAAGCCGGCTTGCTCTCTCATCCTTCGCAGTTCGGCACCGAGGCGTCGCTGACGGAGGGTGGGGATTCGAAGGGCCATGGCGTCCTCTCTGCTGGTGCAGAGGCCAGTGTGCCGCGCCGGTCGCCCCCGGATCCATCCGGGCTTCTTCCCCCGCGAGGAGGAACCTTCTGCCGTTTGGCTTTAATTAAAGAGCGAGTGGGCTATCGTCGTTCTCAGCTCGATCCGACGGATCGTCAGTAATGCCTGCAAACAGGGCAGTAGGCGCCTGCTGCCCGCGCGCCGCAGAGCAGCCGTACTCCGGCCTGGCTCACGGCGACGACCGTCGTCACCTCTCCCCACACCACAGCCTCACGGAGGTTCCCGTGTGCATCCGTAACACCCCCTCGCTCACCCTCTCCCGGCAGGCCCTGCGGGACGCCATGACCCGCAACGGCGGCTGGGACCCCGAGATCGTCTTCCATGCCGAACTCGCCCTGATGGAGCTCATCGTCAACGCCTGGCGGCACGGCGGCACCCCCGCGCCCGTCGTCTGGTTCTCCATCCTCGACCGCACCCTCCGGGTCACCGTCTCCGACGAGAGCGACGCCCTTCCCCAGCCGCGAACGTCCTCCGGCCTCGCCGAGACCGGCCGGGGCCTCCAGCTCGTGGAGGGCCTCACCCACCGGTGGGGCGTCGACCCGCAGAAGCGCGGCAAGACCACCTGGTACGAGCTGGACTCCCGCGCGTGACCCGCGACCCCGTCGCGCCGGACGACCCCCGGACGCGCGACTACACCGAGCCCCAGATCACGGCGCTCCTCGGCGAGTTGCACCGGCGCGGCCTGCCGCACGGGCTCCTCTGGGGCTCCGCCTCGCCCGGCGAGAAGACCCTCGACGGCCGCATCCTGATCGACTTCGGCAACGCGCCGGTCAGCACTCTGCTCAACCTCCTCCACCTGCTCCGCGACCTGGAGCGGGACGAGGCGTGGCACCGGTGAAGTTCTTCGTGGGCGCCGTCCTCGTCGCCCTCCTCGCCCTCGCGATCGCCACCGTGGCCCTCGGCGCCCTCGCGACCCTCCGGATGCCCCGCCCCGACGAGCGCGACGAGCAGCACTGACAACACGCGAAGGCCCTCGCCCACCCAGGGCGAGGGCCTCGGCGAACTCGGCACCGACCTCTACGGCTACCAGCGGATTGACGATCCCTACCGCCCCAACACCGGTACGGGTTCGGGGATTTACAACCGGGGCGCATTCGAGTTCACGACCTCGTCCCGCGCGATCACCGTCTACGGTCAGCCGCAGATGAGTCCAGCCGGGACGCCGACCACCGTCTCGATCCGCGACCAGGAAACCTGGTCGCCGGTCGTCTCCTACAACCTTGACTTCGGCGACGGAACTCCGACCGTGACGACCATGCAGCTCACGGTCGAGCACACCTACCAGACCGCGGGTTCCTACCGGGTCACAGTCGTCGCCACCGAGCAGAACGGCGATATCACCACCGATAGCGGCACGGTGGATGTCGGGCCGCCCGCCCTGCTCGTCCCCTAGCTGACGTCCTTGCCGAACGGGCTTCCGCTCGGGTGCAGCTTCTCGGGCTCCGGCCCGCAGTTCCAGGTGGACGGCGGACTGCTGGCACTGTTCAAGCAGCTCAGCGCAGTTGGGCACGCTCGATGGCATCACACGCCCACCTCGGCGAGCGCTGGCGTCCTCACAGCACCCCGCTGCGAGGGCGCCACCGTGTACACCGGTGCTGGTCATGGGCTTCGAGAGCGGCCCGCTCCTTGCGCGCAGGGAGCGGGCCGCTTCGGTGTGCCGGTCAGCCGAAGGGCAGGACCTGGGTGCTGCCACCGGCCAGGATGTGCTGGTACTGGCTCCCGCCGTCGAGTGAGCGGTAGTTGATCACCGGATCGCCGGCTCGTACCAGGGCGGTCGCACATCCGAGGCACCAGGGCTGTGGCGGCCGCACGTCGAGATCCTCGATCACCGCAGGAGCGGAGCACTGCGCGCAGTCCGCCATCGTGACCTCCCCGGGGTCAGGCCCAGGTGGAGCCGCACGCGGTGCAGCCCCATCGGCCGTCCATGGTCTGGTAGGTGGCGCCCGATCCGCAGATCGGGCAGGTGCGGGCGCTCGGCTCGTCGACCCGCTTCAGCAGGGTACTGGGCGTCGGGGTGGTGGTGGGCTCGATCTCGGTGACGGGCCTGTCGAGCAGGATGGTGCTCATGGCGTCTCCCCTCGGGATGGAGTGGCAGAGGTGCGCCGGCCGGGCATCACCCAGGGAACTCGGCCGCGGTCCAGATGTGGATGCCGTCGGGGGCTCCCGCACGCCGTGTGCGTGCCCCGCACGTCCCGTGCACGCCCTGCCTGGGGATGTCGTCCCGTCGATACGGTTGACACTCCACGCAGTCGAAGGGCGACACCGTGTCACATCAACATCAGCTGGGGGCGGTCATCAGGGCCGCTCGGTGTGTACGGCGGATGACTCAAGCCCAGCTGGGCCGGGCGTGTGGCTACTCCGCGTCCGCAATCAGCCGGGTGGAGACAGGCGCGCTCCGGCCGACCGAGCGGGCGCTGCGGTTGATCGCCCATGCGTTGGGCCTTCCGCTTGACGCCCTCGGGGTGGGCCGACCGGATACGCTGGCAGTGAATGTGACCCAGGGTCAGGAGGACGCCATGCTCCGCAGGCAGCTGCTCTTGGTCGGCATGGCGGCGGCCGGGGTGTCAGCGCTTCCGTCTGCCTCGGCGGCTGCCGCGCGCCCGGATGCGTCGGCTCGGATCGTCGGGGCCCTGTATGAGCCCGACCTGTCCGGACCCATGCCGTTGCGGCAGCTCAAGGCCTCGCTGACCTCGGCGCGCACCCAGTTCACGGCGGCCAGCTACCAGCAGCTCGGTGACTTCCTGCCTGGCCTGTTGGGCTCGGCGCAAGCGACCCGCGAGGCTCTTTCCGGCCGGTCCCGCGAGGAGGCCCATGCGTGTGTGGCCCGTGCCTGGGTGCTGGCGACGGAACTCGCCTTGAAGGCCCACTCCGATGTCGCATGGCCGGCCGCGGACCGGGCTTTGGCTGCGGCCCAGGCCAGCGGCGACCCGGTGGTCCACGGGGAAGCGGCTCGGGTTCTGGCGATCACGATGCGGCGTTCCGGCCGCCCGGCCGCCGCCGTCGATCTCCTGCGTCGCACCGCCGACTCGCTCTCGCAGGACCGCAATGACGTGTCCTGGGCCGTGGCGGCGACCCTTCTGATGACGGCCGCCTACACGGCTGCGTGCGGGCAGCGCCGAGGCGACGCCCTCGACCTCATGTCGGGCGCGGCGGACGCGGTCGGCCGGGCGACCAGCGCCAGGTTCCGGCCGAGCACCCCGCTGTTTACCGTCGATGCCACCAGCGCGCAGGTGGACCTCTACTGGGTTGGCGTACACACGGCGCTGGGCACCCCCGACGAGGGGGTGCCGTACGCGGCGCGGATCGCACCGGGACAGCTGCCGACCGCCGAGCGCCGGGCCCGGTACGGAACGGACTGCGCGCGCATGTGGCACCACCTCGGCGACCACCGCAAGACGTTCGCGTCGCTGCGGTTCACCGAGCAGGTCGCCCCGGAGGAGGTGCGCCGGCCGGCTCTGCGGGCGCTCACAGCGGACCTGCTGTACGCGCCGGTCACCGTGGCCGGCGTGCGGGAGCTTGCCGCACGCACAGGCGTCTCATAGGGGCGGTGGCACCGGTTCGACGCTTCCGGGCCTGGTCGGCATGAGCCCCGGCGGCGGGTGGCGGCCCCGCGACTACGCCGAGTCCCTGGTGCACGAGACCGTGCACCTGAACGTCTTCCTGGCGGACATGGTGTACCGCCTCCACACGAGGCCGGCCAAGGAACTGGAGGCCGACGAACACCAGGTCGTCTCTGCGGTGAAGTTCGGGCAGATGCGGCCGTTGGACGAGGCCTTCCACTTCGCGGTGGTGGCCCCGCCCCTCATGCTGATGCAGCGCCCCCTGACAACCTGCCCGAAGTCGGCGACGTGGTCCGGAAGCTGATCACCTCCTGAATCAGAGCCTCCAGGATCTACTGAACGGCCCGCTCCTCGAAGCCATCGAGGAGCGGGCCGCCTTATCTCTGTTCAAGCGGTTCAGCGAAATTGGGCAGGCTCGATGACATCGCACGCCTCCGTGATCACGAGCACCATCTGCGCAGGAAGTCGGCCCGGCCGACTTCCTGCGCGTCCAGATGCTTTCTAGATGGCCAATGACCTTCGCAGGAAGGCCAGTTCGTGCCACAGCAGGTTCTCCACCACCGCCTCGTCGCTCGGCCGGTGGCCGGCGCCGCGCAGGGGCAGGACCTCGTGCGGACGTCCGGCGGCGAGCAGAGCGTGAGAGAGCCGCAGGGTGTGGGCGGGGAAGACGTTGTCGTCGACGAGGCCCTGGATCAGCAGCAGCGGGCGGCTCAGCTTCGGTGCCTCGGTGATCAGGTCGCAGGAGTCGTAGTGCTCCGGGTGCTCGTCGGGGTGGCCGAGGAAGCGTTCCTGCCAGTGAGTGTCGTAGAGCCGGTGGTCGGTGGGTGCGGCCCCGGCCGAGGCGGCGTGGAAGACGTCCGGCCGGCGCAGCACGGCCAGGGCGGCGAGGAAGCCGCCGTAGGACCAGCCCCGGATGGCGACCCGGTCGAGGTCGAGCAGTCCGGGCCGCAGCCGGGCGGTCTCCCGCAGGCCCTCGATCTGGTCCTCCAGCGCGGGCCCGGCCTTGTCGCCGTACACCGTCTTGTCCCAGTGCGGCCCGCGCCCGGGCGTGCCGCGGCCGTCCACCACCAGCACCGCGAAGCCCTGCTCGGCGAACCACTGCGAGACCAGGTCCCACCACAGGCCGCCGGTGGTGACCTTCTGCACGGCCGGGCCGCCGTAGGGGTCGAGCAGGACGGGCAGCGGGCCGTCCTCTACCCGGTGGCCGGTGGGCAGGTAGAGCGCGGCGCGCAGTTCGCGCGGGCCGAGCCGGAGCAGTTCGGGGCACGCCACGAGGACCGGCGGCTGAGCGTACGAGGTGAGCGGGA
The DNA here is from genome assembly GCF_040685975.1 of Kitasatospora sp. NPDC086791. NCBI lineage: Bacteria > Bacillati > Actinomycetota > Actinomycetes > Kitasatosporales > Streptomycetaceae > Kitasatospora > Kitasatospora sp. NPDC086791. The sequence continues at coordinate 246,924 of NZ_JBFBOC010000005.1, forward strand.
GCATCGGGCGGCCCTCGCGCAGGACGGTGGAGCGGCCGCCGGGGTGGCCGGGGGAGTGGGTGGTGAGCACCAGCGTGCCACCGCGCCGCACACCGGTGTGGAGGCCCGGGCCGCTGCTCAACTTCCTTAAGCCGGAATCCGGTTCGTATGACCAGAGGTGCGTTTCGGTGGGCTCCTCGGAGGCGGTGAACAGTACCTGCTCGTCCTCCGTCCCGAGGACGGACCGCAGTTGCAGCCCGGCGGGGGTGACGTGCTTGCCGTCGACGGTCAGGTGCCGGGTGTCGCCGTGGTCGGCTGTGTCGACCAGCACGCCGCCCCCGGTGCGGACCGGCAGGCCGGGGAGGAGTTCGATCCAGTACGGATCGTCGCGTTCGGCGAGGACCCGGGTGGCGCCGTCCGGTTCGATCGCCAGGGTGCGGACGGTGCGCTGGTCGCGGCTCTGCACGGCGGCGTACGGGCCGTGTCCGTCCCAGTCGGCGGCGGTGAGGTACTCGAAGGCGGCGCGGTCCCAGCGGACCTCGGTACGGCTGCCGTCGAGGCCGAGCAGCCAGAGCGAGACGTCGGCGTTGGCGGTGCCGGCCAGCGGGTAGCGGAGGGCGCGCGGCGGCTGCTGCGGATCGGTCGGGTCGGCGAGGAACCAGCGGGTGACCGGGCGGTCGTCGACCCGGGCGACGAGCAGGGCGCGGCCGTCGGGGGCCCACCAGTGGCCGCGGTCGCGGTACATCTCGCAGGCGGCGACGTACTCGGCGAGGCCGTACGTCACGTCCTCGGCCTCGGGCTCGGCGAGCGCGCGGTCATCCGCACCGTCGACGCCGACCACCCGCAGGGCGCCGCCGCCGACGTAGGCGATCCGGCGGCCGGTCGGGTCCAGCCGCACCTCCTCGGCCTCGCCGCCGGAGGTGACCGGGCGGACCGTGGCCGTGCGGGTGTCGGCCAGCCACAGTGCGCCGTCCAGTGCGAAGGCCACGTACCGGCCGGTGGCGTCGGTGCTGTACGAGACGATCCCGGTGGCGGCGCCGAGGGCGGCCGGGTCGGCGATCAGCCGCTCCGCGCCGCTGTCGGCGTCCAGGGCCCAGAGGCAGGTGAGCGGGTCGGTGCCGCCCCGGTTGCGCAGGAACAGGACGGTGGCGCCGTCGGCTGTGGGCTCCGGCTGGACGGGGACGCCCAGGGTGAACCGTCGGGTGCGGGCTAACTGGCGGGGCAGCGAGTCGGTGGTCATGCGGGCACGGTAGGCGGAGAACGGCCGAGGCCGCCGTGGATCTCAGGAATCCACGGCGGCCTCGGAGCCTTGCCGGACGTCTTACCGGGCGGACGGCGTCAGTGCACGTCGCCCATGAGCTTGACGACCTTCTTGCGGTACATCGCCAGCGCGACACCGGCGAGGATCGCCAGGACGCCCTGGACCGCGAAGTACGCGGTGCCGCCGACCACCTTGTCGCCCAGCACCAGCTGGAAGATCGCGGCGACGCAGTCGCCCGCGGTGACCGCGAGGAACCAGACGCCCATCATCTGGCTGGCGTACTTGGTGGGCGCCAGCTTGGTGGTGACGGACAGGCCGACCGGGGAGAGGGTGAGCTCACCGACGGTCTGGACCAGGTAGACCATGGCCAGCCACAGCGGGGTGACCTTGGTGTCGCCGGAGGCCGAGGCCATCGCCAGCATCATGACGATGAAGGAGGCGCCGATCATCAGCAGGCCGAAGGCGAACTTCATGGTGGTGCTGGGGTTCTTCGACCGGCGGGCCAGGGCGACCCAGATCCAGGCGAAGACCGGGGCCAGCGCCATGATGTACAGCGGGTTGAGCGACTGGAACCAGCTGGACGGGAAGTCGAACCCGAACAGCGTGGACGCGGTGTGCTCGTCGGCGAAGATGTTCAGCGTCGAGCCGGACTGGTCGTAGATCATCCAGAACACGGCGGCGGCGACGAAGAACCAGATGTAGCCGCTCATCTTGGACTGCTCGGCGGCGTCGAGGTCCTTGTCGCGCTTCACCTTGGCGAAGACGAGCACCGGGATGGCGATGCCCGCGATGGACAGCGGCCAGATCGCCCAGTTGATGGTGAAGTGGCCGGTCCCGGCGACGACCCCGTAGAAGACGGCCGCGACGGCCAGCCAGATGCCGGCCTTGGTGAAGATCTTCCGCTTCTCGTCCGGGGTGATCGGCGACGTGACGACGTCGCTCTTCGGGCTCAGGTGGCGGGTGCCCAGCAGGAACTGGGCGAGGCCCAGGGCCATGCCGACACCGGCCAGGGCGAAGCCGAGGTGCCAGTTGACGCTCTGGCCGACGGTGCCGATGACCAGCGGGGCCGCGAAGGCGCCGAGGTTGATGCCCATGTAGAAGACGGTGAAGCCACCGTCACGCCGCGGGTCGTTCGGGCCGTCGTACAGGTGGCCGACCATCGTCGAGATGTTGGCCTTGAGCAGGCCGGAGCCGACCGCGATGAACGCGAGGCCGACGAAGAACGACGCGCTGAACGGGACCGCCAGCAGGAAGTGGCCGATCATGATGATCGAGCCGCCGACCGCGACGGTCTTGCGGGCGCCGAGGAAGCGGTCCGCGATCCAACCGCCCGGGAGGGCCAGCAGGTAGACCATGGCCGTGTACACGCTGTACACGGCGGCGGCGACGGCCGTCTTCATGCCCAGGCCGCCGTCCGTGAGGGAGGCGGTCATGTAGAGCACGAGCAGGGCGCGCATGCCGTAGTAGCTGAAGCGCTCCCACATCTCGCTCATGAAGAGAGTGGCGAGGCCTCGGGGGTGACCGAGGAAGGTCTTGCCGCTGGGGGAGGCCGACGAAACGTCGGGGTCCAGGGTCGTAGACGCCATGAGTAGTGGTTCCTTGCCTGACAGCGTCCGCCTAGGGGGGTGGCGGCGGACGTGGACCTGAACCACTCTACGTGGCGATATTTGGCGTTATCAGATGACAAAAGCCACAGATCGGGTATGGGAATGGTAAAGAGGTCGGCCGATCTTCCCGATTGTTCCATGGCCGACAGGGCGTTCTTCCTTCGGATTCAAGATCCAGAGGGGGATTCTTCGCCGAACCGGCAGCCTGCAACGCTCTGTTGAGTTCAGCCGGATGCCTGTATAACGATCACGCTCTGTGAACTACCTCACAGGGCGTCCGGCCATACCCCGGCGGACTACCATCACCACATGACCTGTGTGCTGCTCGCCGAGGACGATCCGGCGATCTCCGAACCGCTCGCCCGGGCCCTGCGACGCGAGGGCTACGAGGTGCTCGTCCGCGAGGACGGTCCGACCGCACTCGCCGCCGGCCTCACCGAGGAGGTCGACCTCGTCGTCCTGGACCTCGGCCTGCCCGAGATGGACGGCCTGGAGGTCTGCCGCCGGCTGCGCGCCGACGGCAAGAGCTGCCCCGTCCTGGTGCTCACCGCCCGCGCCGACGAGGTGGACACCGTGGTCGGCCTGGACGCCGGCGCCGACGACTACGTCACCAAGCCCTTCCGCCTGGCCGAACTGCTCGCCCGCGTCCGGGCCCTGCTCCGGCGCGGCAACGTCGACCAGCTCACCACCGGCGCGCACGGGGTGAAGATCGACATCGAGTCCCACCGCGCCTGGCTCGGCGACGAGGAGCTCACCCTCTCCGCCAAGGAGTTCGAACTGCTGCGGGTGCTGGTCCGGGACGCCGGCCGGGTGGTCACCCGCGAGGAGATCATGCGCCAGGTCTGGGACACCACCTGGTGGACCTCCACCAAGACCCTGGACATGCACATCTCCTGGCTCCGCAAGAAGCTCGGCGACGACGCGGCCAACCCGCGCTACATCGCCACCGTGCGCGGGGTCGGGTTCCGGTTCGAGAAGAATTAACCCCGTACGGAGATCGGGACCGGGTCACGGCCGGTGAAGCGGAACACCTCGGGGAGCGGCAGCGTGAAACGCCGGATGATCAACTCGCTGCTGGGCGTCGTCCTGGTGGTGGTCGTGGTGTTCTGCGTGCCGCTCGCCCTGGTCGAGAAGCGCACCATCGTCAACTCGGCCCAGGACCGGGTGGACGCGGCCGCCGTCCGGGTGCTCGCCCTGGTCGAGAGCCGGATCGCGGCGGGCGAGTCGGTCACCGAGGCGCGGGCCTTCGAGAGCCAGGTCACCGAGGGCAGCTACGTCGAGGTACAGGTCCCCGGCCAGCAGGTGGTCTCGGCCGGCGCCCGCCCGGCCGGCGACCACCTGCTGAAGGCCGTCGAGCGCGGCAACAGCGGCGAGACCGTCACCGTCGAACAGTCCCGCGAGGACGTCGACCACGAGATCGCCAACAACCTGCTGCTGCTCGGCGTCGTCGCGCTGCTCGCCGTCCAGGCCGCCGTGGCGCTCGCGGTCTGGCAGGCCAAGCGGCTCGCCCGCCCGCTCACCGACCTCGCCGAGACCGCCGAACGGCTCGGCTCCGGCGACCCGCGCCCGCGCGACCGCCGCTACGGGGTGCCCGAGCTCGACCGGGTCGCCGAGGTGCTGGACACCAGCGCCGAGCGGATCGCCCGGATGCTCACCGCCGAACGCCGGCTCGCCGCCGACGCCTCGCACCAGCTGCGCACCCCGCTCACCGCGCTCTCCATGCGGCTGGAGGAGATCACCGCCCTCGCCGAGGACCCGGAGACGGTCAAGGAGGAGGCGACCATCGCCCTCCAGCAGGTCGAGCGGCTCACCGACGTCGTCCAGCGGCTGCTCACCACCCAGCGCGACCCGCGCAGCCCCACCGCCGTCGCCTTCGACCTGGACGAGGTCATCAAGCAGCAGGTGGAGGAGTGGGGCCCGACGCTGCGCGAGCGGGGCCGGGTGCTGTCCCTGGAGGGCCTGCACGGGATCACCGCGGTCGGCACCCCGGGGACGGTCGCCCAGGTGCTGGCCACCCTGATCGAGAACTCGCTGATGCACGGCGCCGGGACGATCACCCTGCGGGTCCGGCCGTCCGGCACCTCGGTGGTGGTCGAGGTGCAGGACCAGGGCGCCGGGGTGCCGCCGGACCTCGGCAACCGGGTGTTCGAGCGCGCGGTCAGCGGCCGCAACTCCACCGGCATCGGCCTCGCCGTCGCCCGCGACCTCGCGGAGGCGGACGGCGGGCGGCTCGAACTGCTCTCGCTGAAGCCCCCGGTGTTCGCGCTCTTCCTCGGGCGCAGCCACGAGGACCACGAGGACTGAGACGCGGCGAGCCCCGGCGGCCGGTTGGGCCTGCCGGGGCTGCGGGGTCGGCGGAGTTCGCGGGGCCCGCGGGGCCTACTCGGCCTGGGCGTAGCGGATCTGCTCGGCGGCCAGCATCAGTTCGGCCTGGGCGGCCAGCCGACGGCCGTCGGCGGTGTCCGCCGAGGGCTGGGCCGGCAGCCTGACCGGCTGCTCCGGCTCGGCCTTGAACACCCAGGTGCGGTACGAGACGAAGCGGAACACGGTGGCCACCGCGAGGCCGATCACCTTGGCGCCCAGCTGCTCGTAGTGCGAGTCCAGCTTCAGCACGTACACCGAGAAGCCGAGCACGCCGGTCTCGATCAGCATGCCGATGCCGCTGTAGACCAGGAAGAGCGTGATCTCCCGCTTGCGGGAGGCGGCGTCGCGGTCCCGGTACAGCCAGTAGCGGTAGCCGAGGTAGTTGGTGGCGATCGCGATCACCGTCGCCGCGATGTTCGAGCGCACCGAGGCGAGGCCCAGGCCGTTGATGCAGACCCAGAAGACGGCGAAGTTGACCACCACGCCGCTCAGGCCGACGATGCCGAACTTCACGACTTCACCCTTGAGCCCGCGCAGTTTCTGCATGAGTGAGGGTTCCGAAGCTGCGGTCGTCGCCATACCGGGCTGCCTCCATGTGCCTGCGTGTGCCTGCATGTGCCTGCGGGTCGAAAGGGCTGATCGCGGCGGCGCGGTCGCCCCTTGAGCCCTGCGTGCACGCACATGATCGGACCGCGTAGACCAGGACCTGGCCGTCCAGGCTACCCGCTTCCGCTGAACGGCTCAGCCCCGAGGGGGTCCGGTCGGCATCTACGCGCGTCCGCTTCCACCGGCCCACCAGCGGCTCCACCACCCCCCACCGGCCCGGATATCCTGGCGGGGTGACTTCCCCGGGCAATGTGAATTTTCCAGTGGTGGGCATGATCGGTGGCGGGCAGCTGGCCCGCATGGCACACCAGGCGGGCATCCCGCTCGGGGTCAGGTTCAAACTCCTCGCCGACACGCCCCAGGACTCCGCCGCACAGGTGATCTCCGAGGTCGTCCTCGGTGACTACCGCGACCTCGACACCCTGCGCCGCTTCGCCGCCGGCTGCGACGTGATCACCTTCGACCACGAGCACGTCCCCACCGAGCACCTGCGGGCCCTGGAGGCCGACGGCATCGCCGTCCGCCCCGGCCCGGAGGCGCTCGTCAACGCCCAGGACAAGGGCGTGATGCGGGCCAAGCTGGACTCCATCGGCGTGCCCTGCCCCCGGCACCGGATCGTCGCCGACCCGGCCGACGTCACCGCCTTCGCGAACGAGGGCGAGGGCTACCCCGTCGTCCTGAAGACCGTCCGCGGCGGCTACGACGGCAAGGGCGTCTGGGTCGTCGACGACGAGCAGGAGGCCCAGGCCCCGTTCCTGGCCGGCGTCCCCGTGCTGGCCGAGGAGAAGGTCGACTTCGTCCGCGAGCTGGCGGCCAGTGTGGTCCGCTCGCCCAGCGGCCAGGCCGTCGCCTACCCGGTCGTGGAGAGCGTCCAGGAGAACGGCGTCTGCGCCGAGGTCACCGCCCCCGCGCCGGACCTCGACCCGGCCCTGTCCGACGAGGCCCAGCAGCTCGCCCTGCGGATCGCCGGCGAGCTCGGCATCACCGGCCACCTCGCCGTCGAACTGTTCCAGACCCGCGACGGCCGGATCCTGGTCAACGAACTCGCCATGCGCCCGCACAACTCCGGGCACTGGACCCAGGACGGCGCCGTCACCTCCCAGTTCGAGAACCACCTGCGGGCCGTCCTCGACCTCCCGCTGGGCGACCCCCGGCCGCGCGCCACGTGGACCGTCATGGTCAACGTCCTCGGCGGCGACTACCCGGACATGTACCACGCCTTCCTGCACTGCATGGCCCGCGACCCCGGGCTGCGGATCCACATGTACGGGAAGGACGTGAAGCCCGGCCGCAAGGTCGGCCACGTCAACGTCTTCGGGGACGACCTCGAAGACGTCCGCGAGCGCGCCCGCCACGCGGCCGCCTACCTGCGAGGAACGATCACCGAATGAGCGCCTCCGCCTCCCAGCCCGTCGTGGGCATCGTCATGGGCTCGGACTCCGACTGGCCCGTCATGGAGGCCGCCGCCCAGGCCCTCGACGAGTTCGAGATCCCGTACGAGGTGGACGTCGTCTCCGCCCACCGGATGCCGCGCGAGATGGTCGCCTACGGCGAGAACGCCCACCGGCGCGGCCTGAAGGCGATCATCGCGGGCGCCGGCGGCGCGGCCCACCTGCCGGGCATGCTGGCCTCGGTCACCCCGCTGCCGGTCATCGGCGTGCCGGTGCCGCTGCGCTACCTGGACGGCATGGACAGCCTGCTGTCGATCGTCCAGATGCCGGCCGGCGTCCCGGTGGCGACCGTCTCGGTGGCCGGCGCGCGCAACGCGGGCCTGCTCGCGGTGCGGATGCTCGCCGCCTTCGACCCCGAGCTCACCGAGCGGATGACCGAATTCCAGGCCGAGCTGAACAACCAGGCCACCGAGAAGGGCAAGAAGCTCCGGGCCAAGGTGGCCGGTTCCTCCTCCTTCGGCTTCGGCAAGTGATCACCGGTCCCGGCGTGGGGTAGAACAGCTCGCATGACCCCTGAGCTGGACACCCCCACCCCGCTGGACCGCGCCCGCGCCCTGCTGCGCACCGCCCCCGTGGTGGACGGCCACAACGACCTCCCCTGGGCGATGCGCGAGCAGGCCGGGTACGACCTCGGCGCGCTCGACCTCGCCGCCGACCAGAGCGACCGCCTGCACACCGACCTCGCCCGCCTCGCGGAGGGCGGGGTCGGCGCGCAGTTCTGGTCCGTCTACGTCCCCGCCTCGCTGGCCGGCGACCACGCGGTGAGCGCCACCCTGGAGCAGGTCGACTTCGTCCACGCCCTGGTCGAGCGCTACCCCGACCGGCTCCGCCTCGCCCGCACCGCCGCCGACATGGAGGCCGCCCGCGCCGAGGGCCGGATCGCCTCCTTGATGGGCGCCGAGGGCGGCCACTCCATCGACTGCTCGCTCGCCACCCTGCGCGCCCTGTACGAGCTGGGCGTGCGCTACCTGACGCTCACCCACAACGACAACGTGCCGTGGGCCGACTCCGCGACCGACAAGCCGGTGGCCGGCGGGCTGACCCGCTTCGGCGAGGAGGTCGTCCGGGAGATGAACCGGCTCGGCATGCTGGTCGACCTCTCGCACGTCTCCGCCGACACCATGCGGGACGCCCTGCGGGTCACCGAGGCGCCGGTGGTCTTCTCGCACTCCTCCGCCCGCGCGGTCTGCGACCACCCGCGCAACATCCCGGACGACGTGCTCGCCCAGCTGCCCGCCAACGGCGGCGTGGCGATGGCCACCTTCGTGCCCAAGTTCATCCTGCCCGCCGCCATCGAGTGGACGCTGGCCGCCGACGAGAACATGCGCGCCCACGGCTTCCACCCGCTGGACACCACCCCGCCGGCCATGGAGCGCCAGCGCGCCTTCGAGGCCGCGCACCCGCGCCCGATCGCCACCCCCGCCACCGTCGCCGACCACCTCGACCACATGCGCGAGGTCGCCGGGATCGACCACATCGGCATCGGCGGCGACTTCGACGGCACCGCCTTCCTCCCGGACGGCCTGGACTCGGTGGCCGGCTACCCCAACCTGGTCGCCGAACTCCTGCGCCGGCACTGGTCGGAGGCCGACCTGGCCAAGCTCACCTGGCACAACGCCGTCCGCGTCCTGCGCGACGCCGAGTCGGCGTCCGCCGCGCTGCGCACCACCCGCCGCCCGTCCATCGCCACCATCGACCGGCTGGACGGCACCGGCTCCGGCACCGGCTCCTGAGCCGAGCCGCCGACCGGCGTGAACTCCTAGGCGAGCAGCGGGATCTCGATGGCCGGGCACCGGTCCATCACCATCGAGAGCCCCGCCGCCCGGGTCCGCTCGTACGCGGCCTCGTCCACCACGCCGAGCTGGAACCAGACCGCCTTCGCCCCGATCGCCGCCGCCTGGTCGGCCACCTCCCCGGCCAGCGCGCTGTTCACGAACACGTCCACCACGTCGACCGGGACGGTTACGCCAGGTGTCATCCGATTTCACATCGACCTGGCGCGCTGACCAGCGTGGATCCCGGCCGGGAATGGCCGGGGGAGCGGCGGCGCTGGGGTGAGGTGAGTTCTCGGCACCCGGTTACGAGGAGGCAGGGCATGCACGGCGACCCGGAGACGGTCCGGAAGATCCTTACCGAGTCTGGGGACACCTGGGCTGTCGTGGGCCTCTCGTCCAACCGGCGACGAGCGGCTTACGGCGTCGCCGAGGTGCTCCAGCGCTTCGGGAAGCGGGTAGTGCCTGTGCACCCGAAGGCGGAGACGGTGCATGGTGAGAAGGGGTATGCGTCCCTCGCGGACATCCCCTTCGAGGTCGATGTGGTGGACGTCTTCGTTCGCTCCGACCTTGCCGGCGAGGTCGCGGACCAGGCGGCCGCCATCGGCGCCAAGGCCGTCTGGTTCCAGCTCGGCGTGATCGATGAGGCCGCGTACGACCGGACGCGGGCTGTCGGGCTCGCCATGGTGATGGACAAGTGCCCCGCCATCGAGATCCCGCGCCTCGGCTTGGCCGACCGGTTCAGCTAGCTCACGAGATCGGGCCCTCTCCCATACCTGGGAGAGGGCCCGATGCGTTCCGCGCGTTGATCAGGCTGCGAGCAATTCGCGGGCTCGATCGTTGAAGTCGGCCACAAGGGCATGGCGACCGAACGGGACCATCTGCTGCTTGAGGTTCTGTACGGCCTCGACGGCGCGGGACGACTTGACCTGGCCGGTCAAGACGAGGGTCCGCAGACCGGCCGCGTGAGCGGCTTCGAGGTTGCGGCGCTGGAGGTGGGACACGGCGAGGGCTGCTTGCGACATCGTGCCGCGACGGGCCCGCTTCTGGGCCCTGGCGTGATCGATCGACAGGCGTGCGTACCGTTCGGATTCGTCGGCGTCGCCGATGTCCTGGAAAGTCTGGGCGTGCTCGCCGTTCAGGTAGGCCGGATCGATGAAGTTGAACGGGCTGGCGTTCAAGCGCCGTGCGCGCAGGAAGGGGAGGTCATGACCGGCGCCGAGAGCACAGCCCCGCACCGGTTCCCGGTGACGGTGGAGGTCCGTGGGATCACGGAGCCCGCGCGGTTCTCCAAGTTGTCGGACGCACTGACCGCACTCCTCGGCTCGCTGCGGGCGCTGCCGTTGGACGCGGACCAGTGGAAGTACTTCGACGATCTGTTCGGGCAGTCGGCGGTGCCGTCGATTGAGCACAGGCTCGCGACGTACGGGCATGTGCAGGCGCTCGCGTTCGTCGGGATCACGCCGTACGTGATCAAGCTCTATCCGGCCGATCCCGAGGTGTGCCCGTGATGCGGTGGGACCCTCGGACCTGGCGGGGCAAGATCGTGTTGTGGTGGTCGCTGCGCGGTCAGTTCTCCTGGCCGGTGCGGGTCGTCTCCCCCCGGCGGCGTTCCGCTCACCGTGCGGTGCCGGCGTGGCTCGCCGAACCCGGGTACCTCGACCGCTCTCGGGCGCAACTGATGCGGCGGATCTGGCGGGAACGCACGGGAGTTGATGATCCGCTGGTCGGACTGGATGAGGCGGAGCTGTTCCGGCGGATATTCGGCCACGACTCCGAGGGGAGTGAGCCGGCGCGGTAGGACCCTGGGGTGATCAGGGACAACTGAAGACGTACCGGACCACCCCCCGACCTTGGCGGGAAAGTGGGGTAGTCCGGTGGGTCGCAACCCGATGCCGATGGTATCGGGCTCCTCGGCATGTGTGCGCACGGATGGCCGGTTCGGTTGTTGATCAGGGGAGTTGAGGGACTGTTGTACGGGGACGACGACTTCGGCGCGGAGTTGGCGGCAGGCCTCGATCCGGACTCGTGGGTGTGGCTGCCGGGCGTGGACTACGCCGCCGGGTGGCGGGTCGCGCGCGGAGCGGCGGACGAGCTGCCCACCCCCTCACAGGCGGGGACGGCGCACGCCTCACCGACGACGCCGTAGCCGCCTACGTCGCCAAGTACACCAGCAAGAGCGCCGAAACCGCCGGCGCCGTCGACCGCCGCATCACGACCCTCGCCGAGATCCGCGCACTACACGTCACACCCCACATCCGGTCCCTCATCACCACCGCCTGGCACCTCGGCGAACTCCCCGAGCTGCAACACCTGCGCCCGCGCACGTGGGCTCACATGCTCGGCTACCGGGGCCACTGCCTCACCAAGACCCACGCCTACTCCACCACCTACACCCGACTCCGAACCGACCGCGCCGAACACGCCCGCACTCTCGCTGGCGCCCCGGTCCAGTTCGCTGACTGGGATACCGAAGCCACCACAGAATCCGCCTGGCGCTTCTCCGGGACCGGCCACACCCCCGCCGAAGCCCTCATCGCCGCCGGAATCGCCGAAGACCTCGCCACCAACCGGGAGATAGGACGGTGGGATAGACGTTTGCGCTGTCTTCAGCCCGAGAACGGGGGTGCGGCGTGAATCAGATCAAGGTGACTTGGAAGTCGGGTGCTGAGCTGCCGCAGGAGGAGATGGCTCGGCTGCTCAAACTCCTATTCGGTTCTCGGGTCATCCGTCCAGAGAATTCCCGAAAGCCCTGACGGCTTGACAGATCTGCCGATAGGCTGCCGTCAACAAAGTGCCCCGGCGACGGCTGCAACCGTCCCGGGGCCGGCCGACCGGTTGGAGTCGACATGGCCAATAAAAGCACACTCGCACAGAGCGCGACTGCCGTAGTCGCGCACGTGACCTCGGTCCGAGTGCTCCGGGCGGTGGACTACCTGCGTGTGAGCACGGATCAGCAGCGCAAGGGCTACGGGATCGCAAGCCAAGGCAGGAAGACCGTTGCCCTGATGGCCCGCAAGAACTGGGCCCACGTGGGAACCTACGAGGACGAGTGCATCAGCGGCAGTCTGGAGGCGGCCGAGCGGCCGGACCTCAATCGGCTCATGGCGGATGCAGCTTCGATGCCTCGCCCCTTCGACGTTGTGGTCGTACCCGAAGGGCGAGCCATCGGGCGAACCGGCCGTGCGTTCTGGCGCTGGGTCTGGGCCCTGGAGGACATCGGGATCTTCGTGGCCATCGTGGACGGCGACATCGACAACACCACGGACGCCGGGCGTGGGGAGATGCGCCGTCAGGCGGACTATGCGGAGACGGAGTACGAGCGCATTCGCTCCCGTACTCAGGGCGGAATTCAGGAAAAGGCCGAAGACGGCGGGCTGACCGGCGGGCGTCCGCGCTATGGGTACCGCATTGCGGACAAAGGTCAGAAAGGCCTGTCCCGTATTGTCATCGACAAATGCGACGACGGCGAGGGGTGTGCGAAGGTTCACGAGTTCGTGGTCCTGCGAAGGGCCTGGGAGCTGGTGGTTCTGGATCGCTGCAATGCTCGTCAGGCAGCGCTCCGTCTCAACGCAGAAGGGCTGCTGACCCGACGGGGCTTGCTCTGGTCCAACCGGAACTTGTGGTCACGGCTGATGGACGCTACAGGTGAGCCCGAGATGGCGTTCCGTCACCATGGTCGGGCCAAGCCGGGTCCAGACGGAAACCCGATCTTCGGGAACACCGTGATCATTCCGCTCGAACCGATCTTCACGCCGGACGAGCGGGAACAGCTCCGCCGGGCCATGGTGCGGAACCGAAGGGGCGACGGCACGAAGTCGGCTGCAGCGCACTACCCGCTGTCGACTCGGATCTTCGGCCTGTGCGGTCGCCACTACGGCGGCCTCAACCGCAAGGAACGGGGTGGTCGGGCGTATCACTGCTCCGGCAAGAGGGAGAAGTACGCGGGCGCCTCGGTATGCGATTGCCCGACCATCAACGCGGACGTTCTGGAGAAGATTGTATGGGCCGAGACCAGCAAGCTCCTCGGGGAGCCTGAGCGTCTTCAAGCAATGTCTGAGGACTGGCTCAGTACTGCGATGGGTAACCAGGTCAACTACGACGAGCGGGCCGCGGATCTCGACCGGCAGATCGACGAGCAGGACTCCGTGCTGTCGGTCACGATGGTGGTAGCAGCCAAGCAGGCTGCCCGGCGTGGCTTGTCCGGTGAAGCGGCCGAGGAAGCCGTTCAGAGGACGGTGAAGCCGACTGCTGACGAGTTGGCCGAGTCGATCGCGCTGCGAGACGAAGTTCTTGCCTGGAAGGCCGAGAACGAGGCCGCCGGCCAGCGTGCGGCCGATCTTCGCGAGCTGGCGAAGGTGGCTCGATCGCGTCTTCGGAAGATGACGTCCGTCGAGCAGGAAGAGGTGCTTGACCTGCTGAACGTCCGGGTGACGATCACTGGTAAGCCGCCTCGTGGGCGGCGAGACGACTGCACCCTTGCCAAGGGCTTCGCAGATCGGGGACGAGGCGTCCCGGTGCTCACGGACGAGGCGTGGCAAGTGATCGAACCGGTTCTTGCCGCCGTGGGAAGGCGCAAGCGGGCCAACGAGATCCCGATCCGACAGGCGGTCGAAGCATTCCTGTACAAAGCCCGGACTGGCGTCCCTTGGAGCAAGTTGCCGCCGAAGTTCGGGGCTCCGACCAGCCTGCAGACTCGCTACCACCGCTGGTACACGCTCGGCGTATGGCAGCAGGTGATGGATCTACTCGCCGACTGTGAAAGCGAGCCGCAGCCAATGGAGCTGTACCCGCTGCCGCCGATGGAGGTCACCGGTGCGGTCGACCCCCGGCTGTTCGTAGGAGTTGGCTCGGCACCTCACGACATCATCCCGACCGGGAACGGGATGTCGGCGAGCGACGGGTAGCCCTGCTCGCCGAGGACCGTCTCGGCCTTCGGGTGCACCGGCACGACGCGCTTGCCGTGGCGCCGCAGCACCCGGGCCACGCCGTAGGCGGCCCGGGCGGTGTTGTTGGAGAGGCCGACCACGGCCCAGACGTCCCCGGTACCAGTGAGGATCTCGCGGACCGTCGCGTCGTCGCCGTAGCTCGTCATGCCGGGTCCAACGACACCGGAGGCCGTGGGATTCCGCCCGGGCCCGGTCGGCCGGGGGAAACGGAAGCGCCCGCTCCCCGGGTCGGGGGCGGGCGCTCGCGGGGAGGGCGGGGTCAGCTGGGGCGGCCCAGGGCGCGGTAGGTCCAGCCGGCGGCGCGCCAGGCCTCGGCGTCGAGGACGTTGCGGCCGTCGAGGAGGCGGCGCTCGGCGACCACGGCGCCCAGTTCGGCCGGGTCCAGCTCGCGGAACTCGGCCCACTCGGTGAGGTGGAGGACGACGTGGGCGCCCTCGGCGGCCTCCAGGGCGGAGTCGGCGTAGGCCAGGGAGGGGAACATCTTCCGGGCGTTGTCCACGGCCTTGGGGTCGTAGACGGTGACCTGGGCGCCCTGGAGCTGGATCTGGGCGGCCACGTTGAGGGCGGGGGAGTCCCGGATGTCGTCCGAGTTGGGCTTGAAGGCGGCGCCGAGGACGGCGATCCGGCGGCCCAGGAAGCCGCCGCCGCACTGCTCGCGGGCCAGCTCGACCATCCGGGAGCGGCGCCGCATGTTGATCGAGTCGACCTCGCGCAGGAAGGTCAGCGCCTGGTCGGCGCCGAGCTCGCCGGCCCGGGCCATGAACGCGCGGATGTCCTTGGGCAGGCAGCCGCCGCCGAAGCCGAGGCCGGAGTTGAGGAACTTGCGGCCGATCCGCTCGTCGTGGCCGAGCGCGGTGGAGAGCAGGGTGACGTCCGCGCCGGCCGCCTCGCAGACCTCGGCCATCGCGTTGATGAAGGAGATCTTGGTGGCCAGGAAGGAGTTGGCGGCGGCCTTCACCAACTCGGCGGTCGCGTAGTCGGTGACCAGGAACGGCACCCCGGCCGCGATCGGCTCGGCGTACACCTGGCGCAGCAGCCGCTCGGCCCGCTCGCTCTGGGCGCCGACCACGATCCGGTCCGGTCGCAGGGTGTCCTGGACGGCGAAGCCCTCGCGCAGGAACTCCGGGTTCCAGGCGAGTTCGGCGCCCTCGCCGACCGGCGCCAGCGCGGCCAGCCGCTCGGCCAGCCGGGCCGCCGAGCCGACCGGGACGGTGGACTTGCCGACCACCAGGGTCGGGCGGGCCAGGTGCGGCGCGAGCTCGTCGATCACGGTGTCGACGTACGACATGTCGGCGGCGAACTCGCCCTTGCGCTGCGGGGTGTTGACGCACACGAAGTGCACGTCGCCGAACTCGGCGGCCTCCTGGACGGAGGTGGTGAAGCGCAGGCGCCCGGTCGAGTTCTGGTGTCCGGCCACGTGCTTGAGCAGCAGCTCGGACAGGCCCGGCTCGTACATCGGGACGCGGCCGGCGGTGAGCATGGCGATCTTGTCCGGGTCGATGTCCAGGCCCAGCACCTCGAAGCCGAACTCGGCCATCGCGGCGGCATGTGTGGCGCCGAGGTAGCCGGTGCCGATCACGGAGATGCGGAGGGTCACGGGTTCTCCCTGGATGCGGACTCGACCGGTCTGGACGCGGACGCGAACCGGTGCGGACGTCCCCGATGCTATCCGCCCTGCCCGGGCGTGCAGGGATCGCCCGCACGCCCAGGACGCTAGGCAGCCGCAGGTGGGAGCCCTAGGATCTCTACTGAACGGTAGTTAACCCCGGATTCGACGTCGATCGGACCGGATCGATCGGACCGGATCCGACTGCGGTCGCTGGACCGCGGGCACTGGACTCCGGTCACTGGACGACGAGGCAGGCATCATGGCGGGCAGCGCGGCGGCGGACTTCGATCTCTTCCGCATCTCCGAGGAGCACGAGATGCTTCGTGAGGCGGTGCGTTCGCTGGCCGAGGCGAAGATCGCCCCGTTCGCGGCGG